>DASYTV010000108.1:0-4652 GCA_036001885.1 Actinomycetes bacterium | reverse complement strand
AAGGAAGAGATTCGAGCGCTCGAGCCTTTCGATGATCGCTTCGGCCTGGGTTACCTCGGCGACCGCCGCGCAGAGTGTGGCGGTGAATCTGTCGAGGATCGACGTACGCAAGAGGAATCGACGGACGTCCGCAGGCAGCGGGGTGACAACCTCCTCCCAGAGGTAGTCGACAACGTATCGATTGCTGCCGGCGAACTCGCCAATGAAAGCTACCGCGTCTGATGCACCCCGCAGCGAAAGGGCCGCGAGGTAGGCGCCGGCCGGCCATCCCTCGGTGTGCTCGTACAGGGCGTCCAGCTCGGTATCCGTCAGCCGGAAGCCGCTCACCCGCCGGATCAACTTGTCAATCTCCTTGCGGGTGAATTGCAGCTCCGGCATCCGCACTTCCACGATGCTGCCGGCAGCCCGGTAACGCGCGACCGGCAGCAAGGGGTCCGATCGGGTCAAGACCACCAGCTGAACCGTCGGCGGCAGATTGTCGAGGAAGCGCTCGATCTGCCGGAGGCATGTCGGCTCTTGGATCACGTGAAGATCGTCGAGCACGAGCACGGCTGGCGTCGGCTGCTCGCTGAGCTGCCCAAGGATCTGCGGCAAAAGCACATTCTCGATGTCCGGCTTCGGACCGGCGAGTGTGCGCAGAAGGCGCGCTCCATCGATCCCGGCATGCGCCCGCGCCAAGGCCAACACGATCATTGTCCACAGCGACACGGGGTCGTTGTCATCATGGCCGAGGGTGACCCATGCGAAGACTCGCGATTCCGCTTGGGTGGCGCGCCATTGTGCGACCAATATCGACTTGCCCGAGCCGGGCGGTGCGGAGACAAGGACCAGGCGCGCGTCACCCGCGTGGATCAAGGTGTGAATTGACTCGCGTCTCAGCACCCACTCTTGCCGCGGCTGCGGCGCACGGAGCCTGCTCTCGGCGAAGCCTGGCGTGGTTGATTCCGGCTGCCCGTTCGAGTCGGCGCGCTGAGAAAGCTCGAAACGGCGGAAGAGTCGATGAAGGCGCTCATGACGCCGCATCTGTCCCCCCCGTAGGTGGCGGCGACACCGGTGGTGGCAATCGGCACTCGTACCCACCTGATCAATCGCGCAATCTACACCCCATCACAGTGGTTGCATTGTTCACCTACGCGATGGATGACCGTCATCGCGGAGAGTCAAGGTGGCGTAAGTGGCTCGCGCCCGCCTCCGGCCCCTGCCATCAACTCACCCCGGCGGCACCGGTGGCAGCCGCCGTACCTCGACCAGTTCGAGGCCGAGAGCGTGGATGCGGTCGAGCAGTCCATGCAGGGCAGCCTGATCGAGCGTCGCACCTCGCACCACTGTCTCGGCCGGATTGACCGAGACCGTGAGGTCTTCGAAGGCGGCCAAGAACGAGTCGCTCACCCGGCCCCTGATCCTGATCTCATATCCGCCAGCCTCGGGCAGTTCTTCATCGGTCTTCCGCATCTCTACCCCTCACCGAGTGAGCAGACGAGGTACCTCCAACCGTCTCGCCTGACAACGCCCGCGCATCCCCCGCTTCGGATGAGACTGTGGGTCTTTTGCGCGGACGCGCTGGGCGGATAGAGCGGATGTGGAGAGGCCCGGTCTCTGCCGCATGCCGGTCGGCTATGCGCAGCAGGCCCACCGCGGCACGACCTCGGTCCAGACGAAGATTGCTCCGGACGGGTCGCGCCGCAGGGCCCGCAAGTTCAGACTGTGTCGACGTTGAACCTCGAAAGTGCCCAGATCACCAAGACCGCCAGACCGATCGCAATGAAGGACCAGACCGGGCTGTAGGGGAGCCAGAAGAAGTTATTGATCGCGCTGAGGACGGCAAGTCCGATGCCGACAGCCCGCGCCCAGACCTGGCCTGACAGGATCGCGAAGCCCGCAAAAGCGACGATGATGCCGAGGATCAGGTGGATCCAGCCCCATCCGGTGATATCGAGGTCGAACGTATAGTTCCGGACCCTGACGTAGAAGTCGTCGTTGAAGAGTGCGACAAAGCCCATGATCGCGTGCAGGACGCCAAGCATGATCATCAGCATGCTGGCGAAGATTGCGAACCCGGTCGCCCACGGCGAGGCTTCGTCCGTCGGCGTCCGTTCGGTGGCTACCATCTCGTGTCCTTCCGTACATCGGTTCGCATCGGCCGACCGACGAGCCGCGGTCGCAGGCTAGATCGTCGGCCTGGAGGTGACCGTCCCGCCTCACCCCCGGAAGGTGATGTACGCAGGTGGCAGCGCCCGGGACGCTGTAACCGTGATCCGCGCGCTTCGGCTGCCCCTGGGGATGGCCATCCTGCTGGCCGAGCGAGTGCGGGCGGACTTCGCAACTGACCGCGGACCGGAGGGAACGCTCGGTGCACCGGAGGGCGCACAAGTCGGAGCACTCCAGGGCGCTTCGGTCCCAGCACTGGAAGGCGGCCCAGCACTGGAAGGCGCACCCGTCGAA
This sequence comes from Actinomycetes bacterium, assembly GCA_036001885.1. Lineage (GTDB taxonomy): Bacteria > Actinomycetota > Actinomycetes > JAKEEW01 > JAKEEW01 > DASYTV01. The sequence continues at coordinate 2,210 of DASYTV010000108.1, read as the reverse complement.
GCGCTGGAAGGGACACCGGTCGGCGCACCCCTGGGCGCACCGGTCGGTGGACCCGTCAGCGCGTCGGAGGGCGGACCCGTCGCCGCGCCTGTCCTCGGGGTCGCCGCTGCCTACGCCATCGGGCTCGCGGATACCACTCTCAGCACCTCGGGCCGTATCGCTCGTTCGGCAGTCGCAGCGGCGCAAAGGCCGGCCCGGGTAGGGACCGGCGTCTTGCAGACCGTCCTCGAGCAGCCCGGGGTCGCCAGAGCGACAGCCCCCGCCCGCAGGGCCACCTCCGCCATGGCCGACTGGTCTGCCGCCACGGTCGCCCGAGGCCGCGCCGTCGCTGCGGAGGCACGTATGGATGCCGTCACGTACCTGAGACTCGAGTCGGCTAGCGGGCTCGCCTGGGTGCGCGGAGAGGTCATGCCCACCATGATCGGTGATCTCGTTGCCGACCCCAAGGTGCGCCAGCTCGCGATGGAGGGGGCGCACGGGGCCATCAACGACGTGGCATTGGAGGTACGCCGGCGCAGTGCACGAGCAGATACCAGCCTCGAAGCCGGTGTCCGCAGGCTCCTCGGCAGAGATCGGCGCGAGCTTGCGCCGTGAGGACTACGCGGGCGTTGTCTCGCGGCTTGTCGCGGTCGCGATCGACGTGGTGGTACTCACCGTCGCCGCTGCGGCCGCGGCTGCCCTCGTACTTGGCGGCGCCGAGGTGGTGCTCGGAGACACGCCGGGCTGGCTGGTCGCGGTGACCTCCTTCGTGCTCGCCCTCCTTCCGACCCTCTACTTCGCGTTGGGTTGGTGGATTTTGGGCCAGACAGCCGGCGGATTAGTAATGGGGATCGCGGTCCGTCGGGTGGGAGGGAGACCGCTGCACTTTCCGCGCGCCCTGCTGCGGGCCATCCTCGGCCTGGCCTTCTTTGTGCTTTGGCTCATCGGAATGGCGCTCGCCTTTGTAGATCAGCGCCGAAGGGGGTTGCTCGATGTGGTAACCGGCACGGAAGTGGTGTATGTGCCCGAACGCGGAGCTCAGCAATGAGGTGGCGAACGGTTGTCGCCAGCGTGCTCATCGTCCTCGGCTGCGTGCTGGCTCCCCTCTCCGTCCTTGGGGTATGGACGCGGAGCCAGCTAACGGACACCGATCGCTATGTCGAGACCATGGCCCCCCTCGCATCCCATCCGGACGTCCAGGCAGCTCTGACGAACCGGATCACCACCGCGATCATGCAATACGTGAACGTGGCGGACCTGGTCCGGGAGACGGCGGATGCTCTCGCGGGAGCGGGTTTGCCGCCGCGCGCCGCCGATGCTCTGCGCGGGCTGAGCGGCCCCGCCCAGGCCGGAGCGAGCGGTTTCATCCACGATCAAGTCAGCCGAGTGGTCCAGAGCGACGCATTCGCGGCCGCTTGGGAGACGGTGAACCGGGCCGCACACAAGCAGCTTGTGGCCGTGCTGTCAGGCAAGTCGCAGGGTGCGGTAACGGTGCAGGGTGACACGGTAACCCTTGACCTTGCCGCGTTCGTGTTGTCAGTCAAGCAACAATTGATCGACGCCGGATTCACCCTCGCGGCACGGATACCTGACTTGCACCTCCAGTTCACAATCATTCAGTCAGAGGACATCAAGAGGGGGCAGAAGCTCTATCGTTTCGTCGACCGCTTCGGCTTCATCCTGCCCTTCGTCACGCTGATCCTGCTCGCAGGCGGTGTCATCGCGGCGAAGAATCGGCGGCGCGCCACGGTGTGGGCGGGGCTCGGAGTTGCCATCAGCATGGTGCTGCTGGGAGCCGGCCTTGCTCTGGGCCGCAGCATTTACCTGGACAAACTGCCGGTATCGGTGTCCTCAGCGGCGGCGGCCGCAGTCTTCGACACCACCGTGCGGTTCCTCCGCACTGGCCTGCGCAGCGTGCTGGTCATCGGGTTGATCGTCGCGGCAGGTACGTTCCTCGCCGGCCCGTCTTCGGCCGCGGTCAGCACCCGCGCGGCGTTTCGGCGGTTCTTCGGGCGCACTCGGGGGAACCCCTGGGTCTACCGCAACCGCGTTCCGCTGCGGATCGCCGTCGTGGGGATCGCCGTCCTCGCCTACGTTTTCTGGAATTACCCCACAGGAAAGGTCGCGCTTCTGCTCGCTGTGCTGGTCGTGGTCGCGTTCGCTGCCATCGAACTGCTCGCGGGGAGGGGCAACGGTGCAGGAACTCCTGACGATCTCGGCGAGGCCACGGG
>DASYTV010000107.1:0-17027 GCA_036001885.1 Actinomycetes bacterium | reverse complement strand
CGGCACCGCACCGCTGTCCCTGATGTGCTCCTCGGCGATCGCGTCGAGCGCCGCAGTCGTCACGCCGGGAGCGACCGCGCCGCGCAGCAGCTCGAGGGTCCGGCCCACGACCAGGCCGGCCTCGCGCATCTTGGCGATCTGAGCCTCGGTCTTCAGCTCGATCATTTCGTCCTGCTTGCGTAGGAGTCCCATGCCCTATCCCCGATATTCAGCTTCCCTTGATGCTCAAGCAAAGAGACCTTGGACACGGGACGCTAGCCGCCGAAGCGCATCAAAGCGTTGATCGCCCTGTCCGTGACGTCCTCGACCGGCCCTGTCGCGTCCAGCCCCACGAGGATGCTCTTGTCCGCATAGAAGTCGATCAGCGGCGCTGTCTGCTCGGCATAGACCTCGAGCCGGTGCCGAACGGTCTCCTCCCGGTCGTCGTCGCGCTGGAACAGTTCTCCTCCGCACTGGTCGCAGATCCCGTCCCTGGTCGGCGGGTCGAAGTCCAGGTGCCAGACGCGGCCGCAGACGCGGCAGGTTCGCCGCCCGGACAGCCGGCGTACCACCTCATCGTCATCGACAACGAGCTCCAACACGACGTCGAGCTTCGTGCCTATATCGTCGAGCGTCTCGTCGAGTGCCTTCGCCTGGGTGAGCGTGCGCGGAAAGCCGTCGAGCAGGAAGCCGTCCCTGGTGTCGCCCTCGGCCAGCCGATCCCTGACCATGGCGATCGTGATGGAATCCGGCACCAGATCGCCTCGGTCCATATAGGCCTTGGCCTCCCGCCCGAGCTCGGTTCCCTGGCTCACGTTCACGCGGAAGATGTCTCCTGTCGAAATCTTGGGGATCGACAGGTGGGAGGCGATGAACTGGGCCTGGGTCCCCTTCCCCGCTCCCGGCGGCCCGACGAGGACGATGTGCACTACCGCAAGAAGCCCTCGTAGTTACGTTGCTGAAGCTGGCTCTCGATCTGCTTTACCGTCTCCAGGCCCACACCGACGATGATCAGGATGCTGGTGCCGCCGAACGGGAACCGCTGGTTGACTCCTCCGCCGAAAATCGCGATTGCGATCATCGGAATGATCGCGATGAGACCCAGGTAGAGCGATCCGGGCAGCGTGATCCTGTTGAGGATGTACGAGAGGTACTCGGCAGTCGGCCGGCCGGCGCGAATGCCGGGGATGAACCCGCCGTACTTCTTCATGTTGTCGGAGACTTCGGTTGGGTTGAACGTGATGCTCACGTAGAAATATGTAAAGAACACGATCAGCGCGAAGAACGCCAAAATGTACAGCGGGTGGTCGCCTCGCACGAAGTGGGTCTGCACCCACAACGCCCAGCCGGAATCCTGTTTACCCGACAGCTGCGAGCCCAGCGCGGGCAGGTAGAGCAGCGATGACGCGAAGATCACCGGGATGACACCGGCCTGGTTGACCTTGAGTGGGATATAGGTCGACGTGCCGCCATACATCCGCCGGCCGATCATGCGCTTCGCGTACTGGACCGGGATGCGGCGCTGCGACTGCTCGACGAAGATCACCGCGGCGACCAGAGACAGACCCACCGCCATGACGATCAGGAAGGCACTCCAACCCTCCTGCAGCTTGATGGCCCACAGCTGCTGCGGAAAGGTCGCGGCGATCTGCGTGAAGATCAGGATGGACATGCCGTTGCCGATACCGCGGTCGGTGATCAACTCGCCCAGCCACATGATCACGCCGGTGCCCGCGGTCATGACGAACACCATCGTCACGATGCCGAGGAAGCCGACGTCACTCCTGATCAGCGGAAGCGAGCAGCCCTGCAGCAGCCGCCCGGGCTGCTTAGCGATGGCGATCAAGCTGGTCGACTGAAGTATCGCCAGACCGATGGTCAGATAGCGGGTGTACTGCGTGATTTTGGCGGTGCCTGCCTGGCCTTCCTTCTTCAGCGTCTCCAGCCGCGGGATGACCACCGTGAGCAGCTGCAAGATGATGCTCGCCGTGATGTAGGGCATGATGCCGAGCGCGAACACCGACAGCTGCAGCAGCGCGCCGCCGCTGAACAGGTTGATAAGCCCGTAGATGCCACCCTGGTCGAGGAGTGGCTTGAGGCACTGGTTGATCGCCCCGGTGTCGACGCCGGGGGTGGGCACCGCCGATCCCAGCCGGAACAACGCGATCATCGCGGCTACGAAGAGCAGCTTTCGGCGCAGGTCGGGCGTGCGAAATGCCCGGGCGAACGCGGTAAGCACAGATCCTCCTGCGCAACCGCCCGCGATACGGGCGGGGCTTCGTCGTCGGTTGAGGCGTCCGGGCGCACGTTGTCACGCCGGACGCCACGGACAATACCTGATCCTCGGCGCCCCACGAAGTTTTGCTCTCCTCGCTCAGGGACCTCGCAGGGGAACCCTCCCTGATCACTCGCAATGACTACGGTGGCTGGCCGCCGGGGCGCGGTCCCATGAAGTCCTCGGGCGAGCGCAGAAGCGAAGACTCCGTGGGGTGCCAGGCCCCACGAGGTTCAGCCAGTGATGTCCGGGGTGAATGCCGAAGTGAGCGACCATTCGCGAGTCCTTAGACTTCGGTCGTGGTGCCACCGGCAGCGGCGACCTTCTCCTTGGCCGACGCGGAGAACGCGTTGGCGCTCACCTGGAGTGCCACCGTTATCCCCCCGGTACCGAGGACCTTGACCAGCCGGCCGGGCCGAACGGCGCCCTTGTCGACCAGGTCGTCGACGGTCACCTCACCACCCTGCGGGTAAAGCGCGGCGAGCTTGTCGAGGTTGACGACCTGGAACTCGACCCGGAAAGGGTTCCTGAACCCCTTCAGCTTGGGCAGCCGCATATGCAACGGCATCTGGCCGCCCTCGAATCGGGCCGGCACCTGATTGCGGGCCTTCGAGCCCTTGGTGCCGCGGCCGGCGGTCTTGCCCCTAGCGCCGGCATTACCTCGGCCGACGCGGGTTTTCTTGGTACGCGCGCCCGGCGCTGGGCGCAGGTGATGGACCTTGAGCGCCATGACTAGTCGACCTCCTCAACGGTGACGAGGTGCGACACCGTCTTGACCATCCCGCGGATCTCGGGGCGATCCTCCTTGACGACCACGTCGCCGACGTGTTTGAGACCCAGTGTCCGCAGTGTCTCGCGCTGGTTCTTCTTTCCGCCGATGTCCGACTTGGTCTGCTTGACCTTCAACCGCGCCATCAGGCCACCCCGGCCCTGGAACGCAGCAGCGCCGCCGGCGCCACGTCCTCGAGCGGAAGTCCACGGCGGGCAGCCACAGACTCCGGCCGCTCGAGCTGCTTGAGCGCCCGCACGGTCGCGTGCACGATGTTGATCGCGTTGGAGGAGCCGAGCGACTTTGACAGCACGTCGTGGATACCGGCGCACTCCAGCACGGCACGCACGGGTCCGCCGGCGATGACACCGGTACCGGGTGCGGCCGGTTTCAGCAGGACGACGCCTGCGGCCTCCTCGCCCTGCACCGGGTGCGGAATTGTGCCCTGGATGCGCGGCACCTTGAAGAAGTGCTTCTTGGCCTCCTCCACGCCCTTCGCGATGGCGGCCGGCACCTCCTTGGCCTTGCCATAGCCGACGCCAACCGTTCCGTCGCCGTCACCGACCACGACGAGGGCGGTGAAGCTGAAGCGGCGGCCGCCACGAACGACCTTGGCCACCCGGTTGATGGCGACGACGCGCTCGACGTAAGCGGTCTTCTCGGTGGCACCGTCGCGCCGGCCGTCACCGCGACGGTCACGCCGCTCGCCGCCACCGCCGCCACGGCGCTGGGGTCCTGCCATCAGAACGTCCTTCTTTCAGTTGATCGCCGGGACATCATTCCCTGGTGCTTCCTCAATGCCATGTCAGTTGCAGGCATCGGAACGTCACGTGCATGCATCAAAACTCGAGCCCTCCCTCTCGAGCGCCGTCCGCGAGGGCGGCGACGCGACCGTGATAGCGGTAGCCGCCTCGGTCAAAGATGACCGAGGAGAAGCCCGCCGCCGTTGCACGCTCGGCCAGCAGCTTGCCGGCCTGACGTGCTCGCGCGGTCTTGTCGCCCCCACTGTCTCGGATGGTCTCGTCCATCGACGACGCCGAGGCGAGCGTGCGGCCGGCGACGTCGTCGACGAGCTGGCCGAGGATGTGCCGCGAAGAGCGGGACACGACCAGCCGCGGCCGGTTGGAGGTGCCTGCGACCTTCTTCCTGACGCGCAGGTGCCGGCGGATTCGCGCAGTGCGCTTACCTGCGTGACCCTTGCCGGTCTTCACACCGACAGCCATGACTTACTTACCAGCCTTTCCGACCTTGCGACGGACGACCTCGCCCTGATAGCGCACACCCTTGCCCTTGTACGGGTCGGGTTTGCGGAGCTTGCGGATATTTGCGGCGACCTCGCCGACCTTCTGCTTGTCGATGCCCTGGACGTGGAACCGGGTGGGCGTGTCGATCTGGAAGGAGATGCCCTCCGGTGCCTCTACAAGAACCGGATGGCTGAAGCCGAGGGAGAACTCGAGTGCCGAGCCCCGTGCCTGGACACGGTAGCCCACGCCCTGGATCTCCAGGGTCTTCTGATAGCCGTCGGTCACGCCGGTCACCATGTTGGCGACAAGGGTGCGGGTCAACCCGTGGAGTTGGCGGTTGCGCCGCTCGTCGTCTGGCCGCGTCACGCGCAGGCTGCCGTCCTCCCTCGTCACCTCGATCGGTTCGACGACGGTGTGGGAGAGGGTGCCCTTCGGGCCCTTGACCGTTACCTCGGTGCCCTTGATGTCCACCTCGACGCCCGCGGGAACCGGGATCGGCATGCGTCCGATACGCGACATTTGCGCTGCCTCCTCCCTTACCAGACGTAGGCGAGGACTTCCCCACCCACGCCCTTCCTGGCCGCCTGCTTGTCGGTCAGCAGACCCGTTGACGTCGAGATGATCGCGACACCGAGTCCGCCGAGGACGCGGGGCAAGCCTGTCGACTTGGCGTACACCCGCAGGCCCGGCTTGGAGACCCGGCGCAAGCCGGCAATCGAGCGCTCGCGGTTGGGGCCGTACTTGAGCATGAGGGTGAGCGTCTTGCCGACCTCGGCATCCTCGACCTTCCAGCTTGCGATATAGCCCTCCTGCTGAAGGATCTCCGCGATGTGCGACTTGATCTTGCTGTAGGGCATCGACACATCGTCGTGGTATGCCGAGTTGGCGTTCCGCAGACGGCTGAGCATGTCTGCGATCGGGTCTGTCATGGTCATGGCCTGGGGCCTCTTTCCCGCCGCGGTTTCCGGCTCTCCTCCGGAGCAGGACCTACGGCGATTGGTGCTGCGTTCTGGGGTTTGCGATGTCTAGTTCTCCCGTTGAGCGCGGCCTTCGCCGCAAACGGCGAGGTTTACCAGCTGGACTTGGTGATGCCTGGCAGCTCACCGCGGTGTGCCATCTCGCGAAGGCAGATCCGGCAGAGGCCGAACTTGCGATAGACCGAGTGCGGCCTGCCGCACCGCTGGCAGCGGGTGTACGCACGGACCTTGAACTTTGGCCTGCGCGCAGCCTTGGCGATCAGTGACTTCTTCGCCACAGTCAGTTCTCCTTGAATGGGAAGCCGAGGTGACGCAGGAGTGCGTGGCCCTCGTCGTCGGTGTTGGCGGTCGTCACGAGCGTCACGTCCATGCCGCGGACCCGATCTATGCGGTCAGGGTCGATCTCACGGAACATGCTCTGCTCGTTCAGACCAAAGGTGTAGTTGCCCTTTCCGTCGAACTGCCTCGGCGAAAGCCCACGGAAGTCACGGATACGGGGCAGCGCAATGGTCAGCATGCGGTCGAGGAACTCCCACATCCGGTCGCCACGCAGGGTCGCGTGAGCGCCGATCGGCATGCCCTCACGCAGCTTGAATTGAGCGATCGATTTGCGCGCCTTGGTCACGGCCGGCTTCTGGCCGGTAATGGCGGCAAGATCCCGGATCGCACCCTCGATCAGTTTCGAGTCGCGGGCCGCCTCACCGACGCCCATGTTCACGACGATCTTGGTGACCTTCGGCACCTGCATGACATTGGCGTAGCCGAAGTCTGAGCGAAGCTGCGGGACGATCTCGTCGAGGTAGCGCTGCTTCAGGCGCGGCCTGCTCCGCTGACCGGTCCCTTGCGGGCGCTTTGTCGTAGTTGTAGTCATCAGATGTCCTTACCGCTCCGCTTCGACAAGCGGACCTTGCGTACCTTCTCGGTGCCGTCTGCGCCGGTGTGGGCTTCTTTGCGGTAGCCGACCCGGCTGGGCTTCTTGGTCTCCTCGTCAACGATCATCACGTTGCTGACGTGGATCGACGACTCCTGGGTCATGATCCCTCCGGTCTTCGCACCACGAGGGGTCTGGTTGACCTTGGTGTGCCGCTTGACCATGTTCACGCCCTCGACGTGCACGCGCTGTCTGGCCAGGTCGACCGAGATGACCTTGCCTTCGACGCCCTTGTCCCGACCGGCGATAACGATCACCGTGTCACCCTTTTTGATCTTCATGTCACAGCACCTCCGGTGCCAGCGAGATGATGCGCATGAACCGCTTCTCCCGCAGCTCGCGGCCGACCGGGCCGAAAATGCGGGTCCCTCGCGGGTCACCGCCGTCCCTGATGAGGACGGCCGCATTCTCATCGAAGCGGATGTAGGAGCCGTCGACGCGGCGGCGCTCCTTCTTGGTCCGCACGATGACTGCCTTGACGACCTCACCCTTCTTCACGCTTCCGCCAGGAATGGCGTCCTTGACGGTTGCGACGATGACGTCACCGATGCCCGCGTAGCGCCGTCCGGAGCCGCCGAGCACGCGGATGCACAACAGCTCCTTGGCACCCGTGTTGTCGGCGACGCGCAGTCGCGACTCCTGCTGGATCACTGAACTCTCCTGTGTGTCGAGCTGGTTCTCGGCGATCTGATCGGCCGCCGAGCCTGGCCGAACCTGACTCCTACTTGGCGCGCTCGAGGATTTCCACGACACGCCAGCGCTTCGTGGCCGACAGCGGCCGGGTCTCCATCAGTCGGACACGGTCACCGACTCCGCACTGGTTCTGCTCGTCGTGCGCCTTGAGCTTGCTCGTCCGCCGCAGGACCTTGCCGTAGAGCGGGTGTTTGACCCGATCCTCGACGACCACGACGACGGTCTTGTCCATCTTGTCGCTCACCACAAGGCCTTCGCGGACCTTGCGAAAGCCGCGGCTGGCAGTGGTACTCGTCTCGGTCACGCTTCCTCCTCGCTCCGGCGTCGGTCGCGTGACGACCGTGCTCTGCTCCGCTCGCTCGCTGCGCTCGCTCACCCCACGTCCTCCATCTCCACCGGCGTGATGCCGAGCTCGCGCTCGCGCATGATCGTGTAGATACGCGCGATATCCCTGCGGACTGCACGCAGCCGGCCGTGGCTCTCGAGCTGGCCGGTCGCCGCCTGGAAGCGCAGGTTGAACAGCTCCGCCTTCGCCTCGTGCAACTTGGCGAGCAGCTCGTCATCGGGTAGCAGCCGAAGCTCGTTGGCTTTGGTTCCGACAGCCATCACGCCTCCTCGCGCTTGACGATCCGGCACTTCATCGGGAGCTTGTGGGTCGCCCTGGTCAGCGCCTCGCGAGCGATCTTCTCGTTCGGGAACGAGAGCTCGAACATGATCCGTCCGGGCTTGACGTTGGCCACCCACCACTCGGGGGAGCCCTTGCCCGAGCCCATGCGGGTCTCCGCCGGCTTCTTCGTTAGCGGCCGGTCCGGATAGATGTTGATCCAGACCTTGCCGCCACGGCGGATGTGCCGGTTGATCGCGATTCGGGCCGACTCGATCTGCCGATTGGTGACATAGGCGGGCTCGAGCGCCTGGATGCCGTAGTCACCGAAAGCGATCTTCGTACCGCCCTTCGCAGCACCAGAACGGTCCGGGTGGTGCTGCTTGCGGTGCTTGACCCTGCGAGGGATCAGCATCGTCAGCCCTCCGTTCCGGACTCGGGTGCCGCGGCAGCGGTCTCCTGTGCGGTCGCCTCGGCGGCCTGGCGGGTGCCCGAACGCTCACTGCGCTCGCCACGCTCGCCGCGCTCGCCACGTCCTGGCCCACCGGCGCCGCGGCGGGCACCGCGAGCCGGGCGGCTGCGCTGGCCAGCGCGTGCGGCGGCCTGCGCGGCCTCCCGCTCGGCGCGGGTGCCGGTGACCTCACCCTTGTAGATCCACACCTTCACGCCGATCCGGCCGAAGGTGGTCCGGGCCTCGTAGAAGCCATAGTCGATGTCCGCGCGAAGTGTGTGCAGCGGCACCCGGCCCTCGCGGTAGAACTCCGATCGGCTCATCTCGGCGCCGCCGAGGCGCCCGGAGCACTGGATCCTGATGCCTTGCGCGCCCGCCTTCATCGCCGTCTGCAGCGCCTTTCGCATGGCGCGACGGAAGGAGACGCGGGCCGACAACTGCTCCGCCACACCCTGGGCGACGAGTTGCGCGTCGATCTCCGGGTTGTAGACCTCGCGGGTGTTGATCCGCACCTGCTTGCCGGTGACCTGCCGAAGCTCGTCGGTGAGACGGTCGATTTCTTTGCCGCCACGACCGATGACCATGCCGGGACGTGCCGTGTGGACATACACCTCGACCCGGTCGCGCGTGCGCTCGATCTCGATGCTCGACACGCCGGCCCTATCCAGGCGGCGCATCAGAGTACGTCGGATGACCACGTCCTCCTTGACGTAGTCCTTGTACAGCTTGTCGGCGTACCACCGGCTCTTGTACTCGGTGGTGATGCCCAGGCGGAACCCGTGCGGGTTGACCTTCTGCCCCACTAGCGGGTCCTCCTATTCCTCGTGGTGGCACCGGTGGTGTCGGTCTCGAACGACTGCACGACCACCGTGATGTGGCTGGTGCGCTTGCGGATCCGGTATGCCCGACCCTGGGCACGCGGGCGGAATCGCTTGATCGTCGGGCCCTCGTCGACGTACGCCTCGCTGACCCACAGGCTTTCCGTGTCGAGCTGTGAGTTGTGCTCGGCGTTCGCGATGGCGCTCGCGAGCACCTTGCTCACAGGCTCGCTCGCCGCCTGTGGCGCGAACCTGAGCACGGCCTGCGCCTCTGCAGCAGGCAGGCCGCGAATGAGGTCCACCACCCGGCGGGCCTTCATGGGCGTGACGCGGGCGTACCGCGCCTGAGCCCTGGCTTCCATCGCTACCCCTTCACCCCGCGAGTTCCTCGGTTCGTGCGAACCCGCAGGGATACAAATCAGTGATTCGTGTCTTCGGTCTGTGTCTCGGTTTGGGTGTTCGTTCAGTCTTTGGTTCAGTGAGTTCTTCGGTTCGGTTCAGTTGTCGTGTCCGTTGCCGTGCCTGTTCAACGGCGGCGGGCCCTGCGGTCGTCCCTGACGTGTCCGCGGAAGGTCCGGGTCGGCGCGAACTCGCCCAGCTTGTGGCCGACCATTGCTTCGGTAACGAAGACCGGCACGTGTTTGCGCCCGTCATGCACGGCGATCGTGTGGCCGAGCATGGCCGGCACGATCATGGACCGGCGGGACCAGGTCCTGATCACGTTCTTTGTGCCCCTCTCGTTTTGGGTGACCACCTTCTTCATCAGGTGATCGTCCACGAAGGGGCCCTTCTTCAGGCTGCGCGGCATGCCGACCTACTCCTAGCGCTTCTTGCCGGTCTTACGACGACGGACGATGAACTTGTCGCTCGCCTTCTTGGCCTGGCGGGTGCGACCTTCCGGCTTGCCCCACGGGCTGACCGGGTGCCGGCCGCCGGACGACTTGCCTTCGCCACCGCCCAGCGGGTGGTCGACGGGATTCATGGCGACACCGCGCACGGACGGACGCTTGCCCTTCCAACGCAGCCGGCCCGCCTTGCCCCAGCTGATGTTGGACTGCTCGGCGTTGCCGACCTCACCGACGGTCGCGCGGCAGCGCACATCCACGTTACGGATCTCGCCGGAAGGCATCCGCAGCTGGGCGTAGGGACCCTCCTTGGCGACCAGCTGGACGCTCGAGCCGGCCGACCGGGCGATCTTCGCCCCGCCGCCCGGGCGCAGCTCGATCGCGTGCACAACCGTGCCGACCGGGATGTTCCGTAGCGGGAGGTTGTTACCAGGCTTGATGTCAGCCCGCGGCCCGTTCTCGATCCGGTCGCCCTGCCGAAGACTGGTCGGCGCAAGGATGTAGCGCTTCTCACCGTCGACGTAGTGCAGGAGGGCGATCCGGGCAGTGCGGTTGGGGTCGTACTCAATGTGTGCGACCTTCGCCGGTACGCCGTCCTTGTCCGCCCGCCGGAAGTCGATCAGCCGGTACGCCCGCTTGTGACCGCCGCCCTGGTGTCTGACCGTCACCTGGCCGTGGTTGTTGCGACCGCCCTTGCCGTGCAAGGGGCGCACGAGCGACTTCTCCGGCTCGGTACGCGTGATCTCCACGAAGTCGGAGACGCTCGCGCCCCGGCGGCTCGGAGTCGTCGGCTTGTACTTACGGATGCCCATCTGCCTGGTTCCTCAGCTCTTCGGTCGCCCGGTCATGAGACCGGACCTCCGGGGTGCTTGCCGATTCGAAGGCTCCGGTCATGAGACCGGACCTCCGAATATGTCGATACGGTCGCCTGCGGACACGGTCACGACCGCCCGCTTGGTGTTGGCACGGGTACCGAGTCCGAACCGGGTACGGCGCCGCTTGCCCTTGCGGTTGACCGTGTTGACGGTCGTTACCTTGACGTTGAACAGCTTCTCGACGGCAATCTTGATCTCGGTCTTATTGGCGTCGGGATCGACGAGGAACGTGTACTTGTTCTCATCGAGCAGTGCGTAGCTCTTCTCCGACACGATCGGCCGCAGCAGCACATCACGGGGGTCCTTGGCCAGGGCGTTCATGCCTTCTCCTCCGCTGCCGCAGACTTGCTGCTGCTCGTCTTGCTGCTGCTCGTCTTGCTGCTGGCTGTCTTGCGGGGCGTGCTCGTCTTGCGGGTCGTGCTCGCCGGCTGGGTTGGTTCAGGCGGCTCCTCCACCGGCACGAGGGTGATGCCGCCCAGGAACCGGTCGAGCGCAGCCGTGGTGAAGACCACGTCGTCGCTGACCAGCACGTCGTAGGTGTTCAGCTGGTCGGGAACGAGCAGGTGCACATCGGAAACGTTGCGCAAGCTCTGCCACGCCGTCAGGTCGTTGCGGTCGAGGACGACGAGCACGTTGCGGCGGTCGTCCACCACATTGGCAAGCGTTTCGACGGCTGCCCTGGTGGAGGGCGTGTCACCGTCGACGAACCCGGAAACGACGTGAACCCGGCCGTTGCGGGCCCGGTCGGACAGAGCGCCGCGCAGTGCGGCGGCCTTCATCCGCTTCGGTGTCCGCTGCTCGTAGGTGCGTGGCGTCGGGCCGTGTACCACGCCGCCGCCGGCGAACTGCGGCGCCCGGATCGATCCCTGGCGGGCTCTGCCGGTCCCCTTCTGCCGGTACGGCTTACGGCCGCCACCAGCGACCTCGGCGCGTGTCTTGGTGCTGTGGGTCCCCTGGCGGGCCGCAGCGAGCTGGGCGACGACGACCTGGTGGATGAGGGGTACATTGACCGTCACGTCGAAGATCTCCGCAGGGAGCACTACCGTGCTGGACTTCGCGCCCGTCGCGTCCACGACGTCAACGCTGGTCATTGGGCACCTCCCTTGGAGGCCGTACGGACCAGGACGAGACCGCCGGTCGGGCCCGGAATCGCCCCCTTGAGAAGCAGCAGACCCTGCTCGCCGTCGACGGTATGCACGGTCAGGTTCTGCGTCGTTGTCTTGACCCCGCCCATCCGGCCGGCCATCCGCAAGCCCTTGAACACCCGCCCAGGCGTCGCGCAGCCGCCGATCGAGCCGGGCGAGCGGTGTTTGCGCTCGACACCGTGCGAGGCGCCCAGGCCGGCGAAGCCGTGCCGCTTCATCACGCCGGCGAAACCCTTGCCTTTGCTCGTCCCGACCACATCCACGAGCTGGCCCTCTTCGAACACGTCCGGACCCAGCTCCTGGCCGAGTGTGTACTCGCTCGCGTCGTCGGTACGCAGCTCGACGATGTAGCGGCGCGGCGTCACGCCCGCCTTGGCGAAGTGGCCCGTCGACGGTTTGTTCACCTTGCGGGGGTCGACCTGCCCGTACGCGAGCTGGACGGCGCTGTAGCCGTCGGTGTCCGGTGTGCGTACCAGAGTGACGACGCATGGGCCTGCCTTGACGACAGTGACCGGCACGATCCGGTTGCTCTCGTCGAAGACCTGCGTCATGCCGAGCTTCTCGCCCAGGACGCCCCTTATTTCCTTGGCCATGATCGGTGCGTCCTTCAGAGCTTGATCTCGATATCGACGCCCGCCGGGAGCTCGAGTCGCATGAGCGAATCGACCGTCTTCGGTGTGGGGTCGAGGATGTCGATGAGTCGCTTGTGCGTGCGCATCTCGAAGTGCTCGCGCGAGTCCTTGTACTTGTGCGGCGAGCGGATGACGCAATACACGTTCTTCTCAGTGGGCAGCGGCACCGGGCCTGCGACCTGCGCGCCCGTCCGGATCACCGTGTCGACGATCTTGCGCGCCGAGCTGTCGATGACCTCGTGGTCGTAGGCCTTGAGCCGGATGCGGATCTTCTGTCCCGCCATGGTGCTCAGCTTTTCCTTTACCTATCGGGTCCAGGTCGCCCTGGGGGTGGCTGGCTTGTGCCGCCGCTCTCGCGTTCGTGAGGCGGGGGCCGGAGTCCCTTCCGGGCCCTCGGCCCCCGCATCCTTGGGGTCTTACTTGAGGATCTTGGTGACTCGGCCGGCGCCGACGGTACGACCACCTTCGCGGATCGCGAAGCGAAGGCCCTCGTCCATGGCGATCGGCTGGATCAGTTCGACCCGCATCTCCGTGTTGTCGCCTGGCATGACCATCTCGGTGCCCTCGGGGAGGTGCACGACGCCGGTCACGTCGGTGGTACGGAAGTAGAACTGCGGACGGTAGTTGTTGAAGAACGGCGTGTGCCGGCCGCCCTCGTCCTTTGACAGGATGTAAACCTGCGCCTCGAAATCGGTGTGCGGCGTTACGCTGCCAGGCTTGCAGACCACCTGGCCGCGCTCGACCTCCTCGCGCTTGATGCCGCGCAGGAGCAGACCGACGTTCTCGCCCGCGCGCGCCTCGTCGAGGAGCTTGCGGAACATCTCAACGCCGGTGACAACCGTCTTCGTGGTCGACGGGTGGATGCCGACGATCTCGGCTTCCTCGTTGACCTTGAGGACGCCGCGCTCGGCGCGACCGGTGACGACGGTGCCACGACCGGTGATCGTGAACACATCCTCGATCGGCATGAGGAACGGCTTATCGATGTCGCGGACCGGCTGGGGGATCGCGGTATCAACCGCGTCCATGAGCTCCACGATCTTCTCAGACCACTCGGCGTCGCCCTCCAGCGCCTTGAGCGCCGAAACGCGGACAACCGGGACGTCGTCGCCGGGGAACTCGTTATTGGAGAGCAGCTCACGCACCTCGAGCTCGACGAGCTCGAGGATCTCCTCGTCGTCGACCATGTCCGCCTTGTTCAGCGCGACCACGATGTAGGGCACGCCGACCTGGCGGGCAAGCAGTACGTGCTCGCGCGTCTGCGGCATCGGGCCGTCGGTCGCCGCGACCACGAGGATCGCGCCGTCCATCTGGGCCGCACCGGTGATCATGTTCTTGATGTAGTCGGCGTGACCCGGACAGTCGACGTGCGCGTAGTGGCGCGCCTCGGTCTGGTATTCCACGTGCGCGATGGAGATCGTGATGCCTCGCTGCTTCTCTTCCGGCGCCTTGTCGATCTCATCGAACGGCGTGAACGGGTTCACGTCCGGATACTTGTCATGCAGCACCTTGGTGATCGCCGCGGTCAGCGTCGTCTTGCCGTGGTCGATGTGACCAATGGTGCCGATGTTGACGTGCGGCTTAGTCCGCTCGAACTTCGCCTTCGCCACTGTGACTCCTCCTGAGTGGGTTACGCCGTACGACGTGTCCTGGTGTGGTTCGGCCGTACGGGCTACTCGCCCCGGGCCTTCTTGATGATCTCGTCCGCGACGTTCCTGGGAACCTCGGCGTACGAGTCGAACTGCATGGAATAGCTCGCCCGTCCCTGCGTCTTACTCCGGAGATCGCCCACGTAGCCGAACATCTCGGAGAGTGGGACAACTGCCTTTATGAGGCGGGAGCCGCCACGCTCGTCCATAGCCTGGATGTGGCCACGGCGCGAGTTGAGGTCGCCGATCACATCGCCCATGAAGTCCTCGGGCGTCGTGACCTCCACCGCCATCATCGGCTCGAGCAGCACCGGGTCGGCCCGGCGCACCGCCTCCTTGAACGCCATCGAACCGGCGATCTTGAAGGCGAGCTCCGACGAGTCGACCTCGTGGTACGCGCCATCGCGCAGCGTGACCTTCACGTCGACCATCGGATAGCCAGCGACGACGCCGAACTCCATGGCCTCCTGGCTGCCCGAATCCACCGACGGGATGTACTCCTTGGGGATTCGGCCGCCGGTGACCTGGTTCACGAACTCGTAGCCACCGTCATTGCCTCTGGTCGGCTCGACGTCTATGACGACGCGGGCGTACTGTCCCGAGCCGCCGGTCTGCTTCTTGTGGGTGTACTCGACCTTCTCCACCTTGCGGCGGATGGTCTCCCGGTAGGCCACCTGCGGCCTGCCGACATTCGCCTCGACCCTGAACTCCCGGCGCATCCGGTCGACAAGCACCTCGAGGTGCAGCTCACCCATGCCTGCGATGAGCGTTTGACCAGTCTCCTCGTCGGTGCGTACCTGGAACGTGGGATCCTCCTCGGCAAGCCGCTGGATCGCCGTTGAGAGCTTCTCCTGGTCGCCCTTGCTCCGCGGCTCGATGGCGACGTGGATGACCGGCGCCGGGAAGCTCATCGACTCGAGGACGACGGGTGCTTCCGGACCGGAGAGGGTGTCGCCGGTGGTGGTGTCCTTGAGCCCCATCACGGCAACGATCTGGCCGGCACTCGCCTGCCCGATCTCCTCGCGCTTGTTCGCGTGCATCCGGTAGATCTTGCCGATCCGCTCCTTGCGGCTCTTGATGCTGTTGAGCACCTGAGAGCCCGCCCTGAGCGTGCCGGAGTAGACCCTGAGATACGTGAGCTTGCCGAGGTGTGGGTCACTCATGATCTTGAATGCGAGAGCGGAGAGCGGTGCCTCCGGGTCGGGCTCGCGCTCGATGAGCTTCTCCTCGTTGTTCACCGCGTGACCAGTGATGGCACCGACGTCGAGCGGCGACGGGAGGTAATGCACGATCGCGTCGAGCATGGGCTGGACGCCCTTGTTCTTGAATGCGGATCCGCACAGGACCGGCGTGAGTTTGCTGGTGACCGTTGCCCGCCGGATACCGGCGATGATCTGTCCCTCGGTGGGCTCCCGGCCCTCGAGGTACATCTCCATGATCTCGTCGTCCGCCTCGGCGAGCGTCTCGATCATCCGGTCCCGCCACTCGCGCACGGCCTCGATGTGAGACGTGGGCACGGGCTGGATCTCGTACTTCTCGCCCTTGGCGGCTTCCTCGCTCCACACCAGCGCCTGCTCGGAGACGAGGTCGATCACTCCACGGAAATCGGCCTCCGAGCCCAGCGGGAGCTGTATGACCAGCGGGGTCGCGTTGAGCCTGCTGACGATCATGTCAACGCACCGGTGGAACTCGGCGCCGACGCGGTCCATCTTGTTGACGAAGCAGATCCGCGGGACGTGGTAGCGGTCGGCCTGCCTCCAGACCGTCTCCGTCTGTGGCTCGACACCGGCTACTCCATCGAAGACGGCCACCGCTCCGTCGAGCACCCGCAGCGACCGCTCTACCTCGACGGTGAAGTCGACATGGCCGGGTGTGTCGATGATGTTGATCGTGTGACCGTCCCACTGGGTGGTCGTTGCGGCGGAGGTGATGGTGATGCCGCGCTCCTGCTCCTGCTCCATCCAGTCCATGGTGGCCGCGCCCTCATGAACCTCACCGATCTTGTAGTTGATGCCGGTGTAGAACAGGATCCGCTCAGTCGTCGTGGTTTTGCCCGCGTCGATATGAGCCATGATCCCGATGTTGCGGACCTTGGCCAGCTCAAGAGTGGTGTTGTCAGCCACGACGGCTCTTCCTGTGCTCTCTCTCATCTCTGCGGGGTCTTTAATCTCTGCTATCTCTGCGGTTCGTCTTCGTTTTCTCCGGCCCCAACCACTGGGCCGGGGTCCCCGCGAAGTTTTCGAGCGAAGCGAACGAAAACTTCGTGGGGTGGCAGCTACCACCGATAGTGCGCGAATGCCTTGTTGGACTCGGCCATCTTGTGGGTGTCCTCGCGGCGCTTGACGCTCGCCCCGAGGCCGTTGCTCGCGTCGAGCAGCTCGTTCATCAGCCGCTCGGTCATGGTCTTCTCCCGGCGAGCCTTGGAGTAGCTCACCAGCCATCGCAGCCCAAGCGTGGTCGCTCGCGGAGCTTTCACCTCGACCGGGACCTGGTAGGTCGCGCCGCCAACACGGCGGCTTCGGACCTCGAGAGTCGGCTTCACATTGTCCAGGGCACGCTTGAGCGTGATCACCGGGTCGGTGCCGGTCTTCTCCCGGCAGCCCTCGAGCGCGCCATAGACGATGTGCTCGGCGACCGACCGCTTGCCTGCCAGCAGCACCTTGTTCACCAGTTGGGTGACCAGCGGCGAGCCGAAGACAGGGTCGACATGGATCGGCCGGCGCGAAGCTGGGCCTTTGCGTGGCATTAGCTCTTCTCCCTCTTCGCGCCGTAGCGACTGCGCGCCTGCCTGCGGTTCCTCACGCCCTGCGTGTCGAGCGTGCCACGAATGATCTTGTAGCGAACGCCGGGCAGATCTTTGACCCGCCCCCCACGGACGAGCACAATCGAGTGCTCCTGCAGGTTGTGGCCGATGCCGGGGATGTAGGCCGTGACCTCGATCTGGCTACTGAGCCGCACCCGCGCGACCTTCCGGAGCGCCGAGTTGGGCTTCTTAGGGGTCGTTGTATAGACGCGCATGCAGACGCCCCGGCGCTGGGGGCTGCCCTTCAGCGCGGGCGTCTTGGTCTTGGCGACCTTGTCCTTGCGACCCTTGCGGACCAGCTGCTGGATCGTGGGCACCGCGTCTCCGTTTTCGTCGG
>DASYTV010000106.1:0-2722 GCA_036001885.1 Actinomycetes bacterium | reverse complement strand
TCGACGGATCACTTTCGGCAACGACAGTGGTAAAAGGACCGTCGATGCTTCCGTCATCTCACCCCAAGATCACTCAACTCCAGGTCAGCCCGGCGTGTCACACCCACCGCCGACCCACCACCAAAACTGCGAAACTCGAGTTGGCACCCTCTCTCTGTCAAGTGGTGGTCATGAGGGCTGTTTTAAGACGGCCTACCGGCGGTCCGAGTTCCGGTCGGTCCTCCGTCACAGATCCTCTTCTAATGCCGTTCTTGCTCGAGGCCGTCATGCCTGCCGTAGGCTCGTAGGGCGCTTCGCCAGTAACCACAACCGCGCCGACGCGTAGTTCCCCCGGAGGGTCATCGGACATCTCTTGCGCCGGCAGACAAGCGGGGCAAGCGACCGGCATGATCGCCCAGCCTGCGGCTGATGCGACCCGGCACCAGCACTTCCCAGATGTGTACCCGGGGCGTGATTCCCGGCCATCTCGCCGTCAACCTCGGTGACGGTCGTGTCGGCCACTCGCTCGGCCTCAGCCGAGTTCGCGGCCCGAGGCGGTTGACACGCTGTCCAGCTCCTGCAGTTGCTGGGCCAGATGGCTGTCCAGCGCGGCCCGATAGCTCTGCGCGAGCTGGCCCAGCCGATCGATTTCGTCCAGCAGGCCAGCGCGCTTGGCCGCCAGGCTGTTCATCGCCTCAGTGTGGTTGCGGCGGGCGTCACCCTCGATCGTGCCGGCCTTGAGCTGCGCCTCACTGGTTATCTGCTCCGATCTGTTCCGCGCGTCGTACAGCAGCGCGTCCGACTCTTGACTGGCGTCGCGCATGTGGTCGTCGGCCGTGCGCTGCGCCATCATCAGGACCCCGGCGTTGCGGTCGTCACCGTCGCCAGAGAGGGTGGGACCTGCCGGGACGGCGTTGCGGGCCTGCTCGAGCCGGGCCTGCAGGCTCCGGGCGTTTTGCTCGGCCCGGGCGCGGGCCTCCTGCACTCGCCTCAGCTGCGCAGCGATGTCGGAGAACTCGGCATTGATCGCCATGGCCGACGCCGCCGGGCTGGCGCCGGCGCGCTGGACCTGGTCGTGCAGCGACCGGTTCTCCTCCAAGAGACGGGTCAGCTCTTGCTCGAGCTCGTCCAGGAAGGCATCGACCTCCTCCCCGTCGTATCCACGCTTGCCGATCGGTGGCTTCTTGAAGGCCATATTGTGGATGTCGGCTGGGGTTAACGGCATGGTGCTCCCTGGATCATCTCGGCTGCGACCGTGCGGCCCGAATCCTACGCAGCCGCTCCGGATCATGGATTTGGGTGCATTGTGTGGGAGTCCTCGCCGGCGCGGGCGTGACCACAGCCTCACCGGTTTGCACCATCCTTCCCCCCGGGCATTCGTACCAGATCCCACTGTCATGTCGCCGACCGCGCGCAACGCAGCGTCGCGGCTGGCGGCCCTGAGCGCCGTCCTGTCGTAGCCGATGTGAGTGCGTGTTACGTGCCACGGCCAAGGGCGATGGCATGGACGGTAGGGCTGGGGTGAAGCGGCCGATGGTCGACGACCGGCCCGGATCGCGCAGTAGCGCGAACCAGAGCATCGATCTGGATGATAGTAGCCCAGGCCGTTGCAGGTCGAGCTGAGCATTCGCGAGAATGCCGGCATGATCGGCCGGCTGGAGAAGACCGTACTTGACTGCCCTGATCCTCGCGCGCTGGCTGCGTTCTACGCGAAGGTCTTGGGCATGCGCGTTAACGAGGACAGCGACGACTGGGTAGTCATTGGTCTGGAGCCGGGCGCGCGTCAGCTGGCGTTCCAGCGTGCGTCGAGGTGGGTCCCGCCGCGCTGGCCGGATCCCGAGCACCCGCAGCAGCTGCACTTGGACGTACGGGTTGACGATGTCGACGCGGCCGAGCGCGCGGTACTGGCGCTCGGGGCCCGTCGACTTCCCGGCGAGCGTGAGACCGGCTTTCGCGTATTCGCCGACCCGGTTGGCCACCCGTTCTGTTTGGTATTCGGGCGACAAGCGACGTAGCCCCATTTCGCTCCAGCATGGGTACTTGCACTCGCTAGCAGGTGGAGGTCCGGTCCGCAACGCTGAGTCAATGACGCATTTGCCAGGTCGCTGCCTGCCCTCAATGCCGCCAGTCGCGCAACCCGTCTAGTTTCTACGATATGGCGACTACGGTGCTGCGCATCCGGCTCATCGGCGGCGACCGCATGGACATCACGTACGACGAACCCGACGTCTCCGACGAGGACCAACTTGTTGAACACGTCATCTCGACGCTTGCCGAGGATTCGGGAGTGCTGCGCAGCAAACACGGTGATCGGCTCGTCGCGTTCTATGGCCGAGGGGTCGCTGCGATTGAGGTCGCGCCTCGCGGCGCGGTGCTGTGACGGGCACCAATGCGTCCCGGATGTAGCCGGGTTGGCTTTGGTTTGCGCTCCTCCAGATGCACGCCTGTGCCGAGTTGAGTGCGTACAGCCCACCCGGCCTGACGGGGTACCGGCAGGGGGTTAGTTCTGAGCGGTGACATATGTCAGCGGTGCCCGGCCGAGCGCGTAGCTAACGTCAACCGCAGAGGGGGGCGTACGAGCCGCGACGGAAGGACGCGATGTCGAGGACGCTGCGGGCGAGCCGCACCGCGGTACTGGTCTGCCAGGGTCGCGCCGCCGCGGATGGCCTGATCGCTCCCGGCCGCTTCGCCGATCCGACCGCCATGCCGCTGCTGCGTCCGGACGAGCGTGCGGCCGTCCAAT
>DASYTV010000105.1:0-2259 GCA_036001885.1 Actinomycetes bacterium | reverse complement strand
GCCTGATGCCGAATTCATCCCGGCGCCATCGACCGGCGCGGCCGCGATGCTGGCGGCCGAGCCGGGCGGAGATGTAGACGCGGCGGTTGCCGCGCCAATCGCCGGTGAGCGCTATCGGTTGGCCGTTCTTGCCGCCGATATCGAGGACAATCCGGACGCGATCACTCGGTTCGTCCTGGTGGGGCGTCCGACGGCCCCTCCGGTCGCTACCGGCGCGGACAAGACGTCCCTGGTCGCCTTCATTGCCGACGATCATCCTGGTGCCCTGCTCGAGGTCCTCACTGAGTTCGCCGTACGCGGTATCAACCTCACCCGGATCGAGTCCAGGCCGACCGGCGAACGCTTCGGGCACTACTGCTTCTCGATCGACTGCGAGGGTCATGTCGATGACGCCCGGGTCGGCGAGGCCCTGATGGGACTGCGCAGGGTGTGCGCCGACGTGCGCTTTCTGGGGTCGTACGCCCGGGCGGACGGGAGCAAGCCGAGAGTCCGCCCAGGTGTGTCGGACGTGGAGTTCCGCGATGCCACCGCGTGGCTCGCCCGGATCCGCGACGGTCGGGCCTGAGCACTGAGAGCTAGAGATCCGCGATCGCTGGGATGAGGTCGGTCCCGATCTTTTCGAGCGGGGTCAGCGTCGCCACATCAGGTACCCACCCGGCGACTGTCGTGATGCCGTGTTGGCCGAGGGCACCGAGCCGGTCGACGATTTCGCCGATCTTCTCGCCTCTTCTGCCCAGATCGATCGCTCCAATCGTCGCCGTCTTTTCGATCTCGTCGTAGTTCCGACCCTCGCGCTCGCAGTGTCCGCGCAATACCTCGAGCTTGTGCGCTAGCTGCGGCGACTCGAAGAGGTTGCAGGCTTGTGCATAGCGCGCGACCAGCCGCAGCGTCTTCCGCTCGCCGCCACCGCCGATCAGGATCGGCGGGTGGGGCTTGCTAATCGGTTGCGGGGAGTTGAGCGGGCGCTCCAGCTGGTAGTACTTGCCCTCGAAGGGCTTCTCGTCGCCGGCCCACATCTGCAGGCAGATCTGAAGCGTCTCCTCCAGCCGTTCGAATCGTTCTGCGACCGGCGGGAACGGGATGCCGAGCCCGCGCGACTCTTCCTCGTTCCAGGCGGCTCCGATACCGAGCCACGCCCGGCCCACGGACAAGACGTCGAGAGTTGTGACTTCCTTGGCGAGCACACCCGGGTACCGGTACACAACCCCGGTCACCATCGCGAAGAGATTGACGCGAGAAGTGTGCGCGGCAAGGTAGCTGAGGGTCGTGTAGGCCTCGAGCATCTCCTGCTCGCTCGGCCCGATCGCGCCGATCTGAAAGAAGTGGTCCATCACGCTGATGGAGGAGAATCCGGCGTCCTCCGCCGTCCGCGCGATGGCCGCCAAGTCCTCGCCGAGCTGGGCCGGCCCGTGGGCCCAGGTGAAGTCAGGGATGTGCAGCGAAAGTTTCACGGAAGTCTCCTCATGGCGCCCGTCCCGCTCCTCAGCGCTACCGTACGTCCGCAGGTGAATATCTACCTGAACGCTGCGATGACCTTGGCCATGCGGTCGAGTGGTGCTGGATCGGTCAAGTCGGCGAGGCGGATCATGACCTCGGTGACGCCTGCCTCGGCAAGCTGCCTGAACCGGCCGATGTGGTCTGCCGCGGTGCCCGCATGGACGGCGGCGGCGTAGCGGGCAGGGTCGGTGTTGCGTGGCCGCAGTCGGCTGACGAGCTCACTCACCTGCTGGTCGTCGGCGCCGATCAGCGCCGTCGACAGGTGGGTGAGCTCGACCTCCTGCGGATCGCGGCCGACCGCCTCGCAATGCGCGCGGAGCACGGCCGCCTTCCTGCGAACCGTCTCCACGCTGCCGAGGACGTTCGCCGCATCCGCGTACTGCGCGGCGAGCCGCAGTGTTCGCCGTTCCCCACCGCCGCCGACGATGACGGGCAGATGCTTCTGCAGCGGCCGCGGGTAGCACGAGGTGTCCGGCACCTCGAGGATCTGGCCGTGAAACGGCTTGCCCCCCGGCCCCCACATCGTCGGCAGCAGTCGCAGCGCATCCTCGAGGAGGACGTACCGCTGTCCGATCGACGGGAAGTCCCAGCCGTAGGCGACGTGCTCCTCTTTGAACCAGCCAAGCCCGAGGCCGCACACCGCCCGTCCACCGGAGAGGACGTCCAGGGTCGCGATGATCTTGCCGAGATGTGGAACGTTCCGGTACGTGATGCCCGTGACGAGTGCACCGAGCCGTACCCGATCGGTGCATGCGGCGAGAT
>DASYTV010000104.1:0-3827 GCA_036001885.1 Actinomycetes bacterium | reverse complement strand
CCACCGAACTTCTCCAGTGCTGAGTCGGCCAGGACGAGCGCAACCATCGCCTCGGCGACGACGCCTGCCGCTGGAACCGCACAGACGTCGGAGCGTTGGTTGTGTGCCTTCGCGGGCTCGCCCGTCGCCACGTCCACCGTGTCGAGTGCACGCGGGACCGTCGAGATCGGCTTCATCGCGGCCCGCAGCCGCAGAACCTCGCCGGTCGTCATGCCGCCCTCCGTCCCTCCAGACCGCGCACTGCGCCGACCCACCCGACCGTCGGGGGAGGTCTCGATCTCATCTTGAGCTTGAGAGCCGTGCAGCGCGGCAAGGGCGAAACCGTCGCCTACCTCTACCCCCTTGATCGCCTGGATGCTCATCAGAGCGCCCGCCAGTCTGGCGTCGAGGCGCCGGTCGGCGTGGACGTGGCTGCCCAGCCCGGGCGGCAGGCCATATGCGAGCACCTCGACGACTCCGCCGAGTGTGTCGGCGTCCTTCCGAGCGGCGTCGAGCTCGGCCACCATCGCGGCCGATACCGCCGGATCCGCGCAGCGGACCGGGTCGGCGTCGATCCGCTCGAGGTCTGCCGGCTTCGGACGCACACCCGCATCCACTGAGACGCTGCCAATCCGCACGACATGGCTAACGATCTCGACAGCTAGCGCTTGGTCCAGAAACGCCCGTGCGAGGGTGCCAAGGGCAACACGGGCCGCGGTCTCTCGCGCGCTGGCCCGCTCGAGTACCGGACGTGCCTCGTCGAACCCGTACTTCTGCATCCCGACCAGGTCGGCGTGGCCGGGCCGGGGCCGGGTGAGGGGAGCGTTTCTCGCCACCCCTTCGAGCTCAGCCGGATCGACCGGGTCGGCGGCCATGACCTTGTCCCACTTCGGCCATTCGCTGTTGGCGATTGTGACTGCCACCGGTCCGCCGAGAGTCCGGCCGTGCCGCACGCCGCCTAGAAACTCGACCTCGTCTTGCTCAAACTTCATCCGGGCACCCCGGCCGTAGCCGAGCCGACGCCGGGCGAGCGCTGCCGCTACATCATGGGTCGTGATCGCTATGCCGGCGGGGAAGCCCTCGACGGTCGCGACGAGCGCGGGGCCGTGCGACTCCCCAGCGGTCAACCAGCGCAGCATGTCCCGATACTGCCACGCGGCATACCGGCGGCCGCCCAGGGCGCGACCACCAGTGGTCGCACCTGTAAGTCCCGCTGCGTATGGCGGAGTCCGGCCGGATGCATCGCAAGGCGGAGGAGGAGGCCGCTAGCGGCGCTAACGGCGACGACGACAACGCGGCGAGGCGCCGGCCGGGCCCGTCAGACGCCGCGGGTACTGACGGGCGCGACCACTAGTGGTCGCCGAGGTACCAGTCGGCGATCTGCTGGCCCCACAGGATTGCGACGAAGGCACCGGCGAGCAGCGCCGGACCGTAGGCGATCGAGCTCCGCCTGTTCACCCGCCGTGCGAGCAGCAGAAGAACCCCGGCCAGGCCGCCGGCGAAGACCCCGAGCGCCGCGCCGACCGCGAGGACTCCCCAGCCCAGCCACGCCAAGTGCAGCCCGAGCAAGCCTGCGAGCTTGACGTCGCCGAATCCCAACCCCGCTGGATGGGCAAGGAGGAGGAGGAAATAGGCGCCGTGGAGCACCGTCATCCCGGCCAGCGCTCGCAGATAGGCATCCCCGTCGCCGCGCGTCGCGGCGGCCGCCCCCAGGAGTACCAGACCAACAGGGTAGGAAGGCAGAACCAGCGCATTGGGGAGTCGATGGTGGGCAAGATCGATCGCGGCCAGCGCGACACCGATCGCCCCGAGGTAGAGGAATGCGGGTAACTCGGCGGACAGCCCGAAGCGCGCCGCCAGCGCACCGAACACGATGGCCGTGACCACCGGAAACAGAGCCGCCCTCGGCAAGCCCTGTCGGCGAACCCCCGCGCCGACGGTGCCCTCCCCTCGAGCACGTGTGCGACTCAGCAGCGGGCGGCCGTAGGGCACGTGTTCGACCACGCCCACCAGGAACAGTCCCACGGCCGCCCCGACAAGGCTCGCCACCACCACCCCGACCACGCCGAAGACCCTAGCGTCCCGTGTCCGAAGTCGGGCGTAGATCCAATTACTGGCGAGCCGACAACGCTGCCTCACCGGCAGCTCGCATCACGCCAAGCGGTGCCGGGCGACAGCCCGTCATCAGCTCCACCTGCAGCGCAGCCTGCTCGACGAGGAGGTCGAGGCCGCCGACGACCGTTCCACCGGCCGCCATCCACGCCGCCGCCAGTGGCGTAGGCCACGGGTCGTACACGACATCGAAGAGGACGCCTGTGCCCGGCGTGGCCAGCTTGGCGTGCACATGGGAGATCCCAGCCTGTCTCGCACCTTGTCTCTGGCGCTGCCGCTCAGCTTGTTTCTCCGGCTGTTCTTGCCGCAGATGACCTGCCAGGAAGTCGGTAGCGCCGGACGGCGCCGCGGAAATCAGGAGGTCGGCTGCGAGCGCGGAGGTCGCATCGGCCCAGGACCGTGGGCGAACGATGATGCCGACCCGATCAGCGGCCGTGCGAATCCCCGCGGCCTTGCTGTCGGAACGGACGAACACCTCAGCCCCGCGGACCCCGAGCCGTGCGAGCGCAGCCAGTGCCGCGGCGGCGGTTGCCCCCGCACCAAGGATGGCCACTCTCTCGACTGGGACCTCTCCGGCGGGCACAACCGGGAGCGCCGCGACCATTCCTGCCACGTCGGTGTTGTCGCCGATCCGGCGACCGTCGCCGGGGAGCAGGACGGTATTGACCGCGTCGACGGCAGCCGCCGTCGGGCTCAGCCCGTGCAGGAGCGGGATCACCGTCCGCTTGAGCGGCATCGTCAGCGAGAGGCCGGCCCACGATTCGTCGAGACCATCGAGGAAGCCGGCCAGACCCGCTTCGTCAACTTCGATCGCCTCGTACGACCAGTCCAGGCCGAGCGCGGCGTAAGCGGCGCGGTGCAGCACCGGTGAGAGCGAGTGGCCGATCGGCGACCCCAAGACCGCCGCTCGCGTGCGGCCGGTCATCGGCTCAGTGGTTCCTCAACCACTGCTGGAACTCCTGGACGTTCTTCTGATGCTCCTCGAAGGTGGAGGCGAACTTCGTCTCCTTAGTCTCCGGGTTGACTGTCACGAAGAAGAGCCAGTTACCGTCGGCAGGCGCGAGGACGGCCTCGATGGCCTCCCGTCCTGGCGAACTAATCGGGCCGATCGGCAGGCCGGCATGCAGGTAGGTGTTGTACGGCGTGTCCTTCGCGCGCTCGGCGGCAGTCGTGGTCAAGCGGTGGATACCCAGGCCGTAGGTAACGGTCGAGTCGAGCTCGAGCCTCATCCCCTTGTGCAACCTGTTGAAGAGCACCCGTGCCACCTTGGGGAAGTCCTCCTGACGGCCTCCCTCGTCCTCGACGAGGCTGGCCATCACGATCACCTCATAGGGGGTGAGGCGAACGCCATGTGCCCTGTTGGCAAGGTCGGCGTCCTCGGCCATCGAGGTGAAGCTGCCGACCATCTGCTGAAGCAGATCCTGAGCCGTCGTGCCCGGCGTGACGTCATAGGTCGCAGGGAAGAGGAATCCCTCCGGTCGGCCGTTCGCGAAGTCGGGCAGCCCGAGAGCGCCCGGTTTCTTCACCGCCGCCTGGAAGTCCTTGAGAGATAGGCCGCTCCTCTTAGCGAGGATCTTGAGCGTGTCCGTCAGTCGCAGTCCTTCGGGAACCGTCACTGGCTTGTTGACACGGTTCTTGTCGTCGAGGAGAGCGGCGAGCGCAATGCTCGCCTTCATTTCCTTCTTGAGCTTGTAGTACCCGGGTTGAATCGTGGAGGCCCGAGCGTTGCCTCGAGC
>DASYTV010000103.1:0-1724 GCA_036001885.1 Actinomycetes bacterium | reverse complement strand
AACACCTCAGCCGCCGCGGGGTTCTCGCCGAGCGAGGCGTGGAGCTGGTCGATCTCGAGCCGCGTGACTCACTCGTCGCCTGCCGACTGCGCCACCCCGACGGCACCGAGGAGATCGTGCAGGCGCGCTATGTGGCGGGCTGCGATGGCGCGCACAGCACTGTCAGGCAGCGTTCGGGCATTGGCTTCCAGGGCTACGCCTATCCGCAGACCTTCCTGCTCGCGGACCTCGAGGTCGACGGTCTGGAGCCGGATGCGCAGCATGCGTTCGTGACGAGCACCGGACTGTTGTTATTCTTCCCGCTCGGCGCACCCGCCACATGGCGGCTGATCACCATGCGGTCACCGCGAGATCCCGCGGGCCCGGTGACGCTCGGGCAGCTCCAGGTGCTCGCGGATCGGTACGCCGGCCCGGGTCTCCGGCTCCATGACCCGGTATGGATGACTGACTTCAAGTTGCACAACCGGGGCGCCGTGCACTACCAGTCCGGGCCCGTCTTCCTGGCCGGCGATGCAGCGCATATCCATAGCCCGGCAGGCGGCCAGGGAATGAACACCGGCATCCAGGACGCCATCAACCTGGGGTGGAAGCTTGGACTTGTCTGCCGAGGCGACGCGGTGCCCTCCCTGCTGGACACCTATGAGATCGAGCGCAGCCCAGTCGGGCGCGCCGTCCTCCGCTTCACGGACCGGGCCTTCTCCGTCGCGACGACGACGAACCCAGCCATTCGGCTCATCCGCAGCGAGGTTGTCCCGAGGCTGGCGCCGGTCGTCCTCCGGTTCAGGCGCCTGCGCGGGATGGCCTTTCGTACGGTCTCCGAGCTGAGCATCCACTACCGGCGCAGCCCGGTTAGTGTGGACGGCCCGGGCGGCCGCGGGCATGGGATAGCGGCAGGGAGGCGGCTTCCTGATGCGCCGGTCCTCGTGGATGCGCGAGCGACGACATTGCACATGATGACGACGACGGCAAGGTTCCACCTCCTACTCTGCGGGCCGCTTGCCGCATGGCCTGACGACGAGGTAAACGACATCGCTGGCTGGTGGCCCGACCTTGTCGCGGTCCACCAGCTCAGCCAGGACCGGGGGCCGGGCACGCTGTACGACCAGCAGGGGCTTGCGCTGCGCCGACTCCGCCTGCGTCCGAGTGAGCCGGCGCACTACCTCGTACGGCCCGACGGCTATATCGCCTACCGAGCAGCTGGCATCGACCTCACCGGTTTACAGCGCTATCTGCGGCATTGGCTTGCGGCACGGCCGCAAAGCCAACCGGACGGTCGGGCCGGCGACACGACCTAGAGGTTGTCCCGGTCGCGGATCCGGCTTGTGTCGCGCAGCGGAATGTACGGCTCCTCCTCCTGCGGGTGGCCGGCGGTCATCGCTCTGCTGCGCTCAAGCTCCGCGTTCAGCTCGGCACCGAGCAGGATGGCGATGTTGGAGATCCACAGCCAGACCAGGAAGATGATGACGGCCGCCAGCGAGCCATAGGTCTTGTTGTACGAGCCGAAGTTCCCGACGTAGACGGCAAACCCACCAGATGCGATCAGCCAGAGGACGACGGCCACGATGCCGCCCGGAGTGATCCATCGAAAGCCCTGGCGTGCGTTGGGTGAGGCCCAGTAGAGCAGGGCGAACATAACCGAGACGATGATCAGCAAGACTGGCCACTTGGCGATCTCCCACACCGTCACCGCGGTGTCGCCGGCACCGACAAGCTCGCCGGTCCGC
>DASYTV010000102.1:0-16845 GCA_036001885.1 Actinomycetes bacterium | reverse complement strand
GTCATCGCCCAGCATGCTCAGGAGCCCCGGCTCACCCAGGGCGCTCAGATGAACGAGGGTGAGCTCTCCGGCGTCCTCGGCCTGACCGGCTGGCCGGCGGCTGCGGAGGAGGCGGTCATCGCCCGGGATGCGCTGCTCGCGGCCCACGTCGGATCCCGGCTTCACGTCTGCCACGTCTCTACGGCAGGCTCGGTCGAGATCATCCGGTGGGCGAAGGGCAAGGGCTGGAACGTCACGGCCGAGGTCACCCCGCATCACCTGCTGCTCACCGACGAGCTGGTGCGCTCCTACGACCCCGTTTACAAGGTCAACCCACCGCTGCGGACTGCGGACGACGTTGCGGCGCTTCGGGCGGGCCTTGCCGACGGCACGATCGATGCCGTCGCTACCGACCATGCCCCGCATCCGGTCGAAGACAAGGATTGTGAATGGGCGGCCGCCGCCTTCGGCATGGTCGGTTTGGAAACGGCGCTGTCGGTGGTCTGCGCAGCGATGGTCGAGACCGGCCTGCTCGACTGGGCTGGGGTGGCCGACCGGATGAGCGTCCGGCCGGCCGCGATCGGCCGGCTCGCCGATCACGGGCAGCTGCAGCCAGCACGTGCACCGCGCACCAGCGGAACGAGGGCAGGGAAAGCGAAGCTGCCCGGCGACCCAAGCCGTGCTTCCGGCACCGCTCGCTTCGCCGACGGCCTTGTTGCCAACCTGACGCTGGTCGACCCGGCCGCCCGCTGGACCGTCGATCCAGCGGCCTTGGCTAGCCGGAGCAGGAACACCCCGTTCGCCGGCCGGGAGCTGCCGGCCCGGGTCGTCGCGACCTTCCTCCGGGGCCACCCAACCGTCATCGACGGGAAGCCGGCATGACCGCCGTGCGTGCGCGGTCCGGAGGTGCTCGATGAGTGCCGTCCTAGTGCTCGAAGACGGGCGCGCGTTCCACGGGGAGGCGTACGGGGCTATCGGGGAGACAGTAGGGGAGGCGGTCTTCGCCACCGGCATGACCGGCTACCAAGAGACGCTGACCGATCCCTCCTACCACCGTCAGGTCGTCGTTCAGACGGCGCCTCACATCGGCAACACCGGAGTCAACGACGAGGACGGCGAGTCAGACCGTATCTGGGTTGCGGGCTACGTCGTCAGGAACCCCGCCCGACGGCCGTCCTCGTGGCGCGCTCGGCGCAGCCTGGACGAGGAGCTGGACAAGCACGGGATCGTCGGGATCTCGGGGATCGACACCCGGGCGCTGACCAAGCATCTCCGCGACCGCGGGGCGATGCGTGCTGGTATCTCGTCGGCGGAGCGGGACCTTGCGGGGGTACTCGAGCGCGTCCGCAACAGCCCGGCGATGTTCGGGGCAGACCTCGCCCGCGAGGTGTCGACTGCCGAGCCCTATACGGTTGCCGCGGTCGGACCGGTTCGCTACCGCGTCGTAGCGGTTGATCTCGGCATGAAAACGATGACTCCCCGGCTGATGGCAGAGCGAGGCATCGAGGTGGAGGTCGTCCCGGCGACGACCGGCGCAGCAGACATCCTCGCCCGATCGCCCGACGGGGTGTTCTTCTCGAACGGGCCAGGCGACCCTGCCGCGACCGACTACGCAGTCCTCGCAGCGCGGGGTGTGCTGGATGCCGGACGGCCCGTATTCGGCATCTGCCTTGGTCACCAGATACTCGGCCGCGCACTCGGCTTCTCGACATGCAAGCTCAAGTACGGCCACCGCGGCCTGAACCTGCCTGTGCTCGATGCTGCGACCGGCAAGGTCGAGGTGACCGCGCATAACCACGGCTTCGCCGTCTCTTGGCCTGCTCTTGAGGAAGGGCACCGTGTTCCACGATTCCTTGAACCCGGTGCCCTTCCTCACCAGGCAGGCGTGAGAAGGGATTCCTTCCGCACCGTTGCCGCGGGACTCGCGAGCGTCGATACAGGGTCCGGGAGTGCCAAGACAGGGTCCGGGAGTGCCAAGACAGGGTCCGGGGGTACTAAGACAGAGCTCGGGAGCAGCGAGGTGGGGTTCGGGACAGTCGAGACGAGGTTCGGGCGGGTGGCGGCCAGCCACATCTGCCTGAACGACGGCGTCATCGAGGGCCTGCGCTGCCTTGACCGCCCAGCCTTCTCCGTTCAGTACCACCCTGAGGCAGCCGCTGGCCCGCATGACGCCGCGCACCTCTTCGACCGGTTCGCCGAGCTGTTGGGATCGGTCCGGCCGGTCACGATGAGCGCCTGCTGATGGCATCGAAGCGGCGAGACCTGCGATCGGTGCTGGTCATCGGGTCCGGGCCGATCGTGATCGGGCAGGCGTGTGAGTTCGACTACTCAGGAACCCAGGCGTGCCGTGTGCTGCGCGCCGAGGGGATACGTGTCGTCCTCGTCAACTCCAACCCGGCCACAATCATGACCGACCCGGAGTTCGCGGATGCGACGTACGTCGAACCGATCACGCCGGAAGTCGTCGCGAAGGTCATCGAGCGGGAGCGGCCGGATGCGCTGCTCGCGACCCTCGGGGGACAGACAGCGCTGAATACGGCAATGGCATTGCACCGGCAAGGTGTCTTGCGTCGATACGGCGTTGAGTTGATCGGTGCGTCGATCGAGGCGATCGAGGCCGGCGAAAACCGCGAGCGGTTCAAGCAGATCGTCTCCGCAGTCGGGGCCGAGACCCCGCGCTCGGTCGTCTGCCACACCCTTGCCGACTGCCTCGCCACGGTGAGCGAGGAAGCGGGGGAGGCTGCCGGGCAGTCACCTCACTCCCGTCGACGGTCCGGCTCGGCCGGCGTAGGCGACCGCTCGACCCGCGACGGGGTGACGGATCGAGGGGCGACCGTCGACGCGGCGGTGAGCCTGGCCGAACCGCCGGCGATGGGCGTCGGTCCGCTGGGCTATCCGGTCGTTGTACGGCCCAGCTTCACGATGGGCGGCGTCGGCTCGGGTATCGCGTACGACGAGAACGACCTGCGGCGGATCGCCGGCGCCGGACTGGCAGTTAGCCCGACCAGCGAGGTGCTTCTGGAGGAGTCGGTCATCGGCTGGAAGGAGTACGAGCTCGAGCTGATGCGCGACCGTCACGACAACGTGGTCGTCGTCTGTTCGATCGAGAATCTCGACCCGATGGGTGTCCACACCGGCGACTCCATAACCGTCGCGCCGGCCATGACCCTGACCGACCGCGAGTACCAGCGCATGCGGGATGTGGCGATAGCGGTCATCCGGGCCGTCGGGGTCGACACCGGCGGATGCAACCTCCAGTTCGCGGTGGAGCCGAGCACCGGGCGGATGGTCGTCATCGAGATGAACCCGCGGGTGTCACGGTCATCCGCCCTCGCGTCCAAGGCGACCGGCTTCCCCATTGCCAAGATCGCCGCGAAGCTCGCGCTCGGCTACACATTGGATGAGATCCCCAACGACATCACCGGGCAGACACCGGCGAGCTTCGAACCGGCGCTGGACTACGTCGTGGTCAAGGTGCCGCGCTTCGCTTTCGAGAAGTTCCCGGCCGCCGATCCGGTCCTGACCACTCACATGAAGTCCGTCGGCGAGGCCATGGCCATCGGCCGCAACTTCACCGAGGCGTTGCAGAAGGCACTGCGCTCGCTTGACATCGTCACCGCTCCATTCGCCTGGCCCATCACGTGGCAAGAGGGGAGCCGTCACTCGCAAAGTTGGGCACCTTCACCCGATGGGTTCGCGCGCTCGACGGGCGCGCAAGCGATAGGTGAGGGTGATGCTGGCCTACATGGCACCGGGTCTCGGCTGAGAGGCACCGGATCGGTGAAGGCGGATCTGCTGCAGGCGGCAGCGCAGCCCCGTGACGACCGGCTGCAGGCGGTCATGGCCGCGATCCGTGCCGGCGCATCCGTCGACGAGGTGTGCGAGGCCACCGGGATCGATCCGTGGTTCGCCGACCAGCTCGCGCTCCTCGACGAGATCGCCGTCGAGCTTGCCCAGGCTCCGCAGCTGACCGAATCTGTCCTGCGGAGGGCAAAACGGCACGGCTTCTCCGACAAACAGATCGTGCAGATCCGATCAGCCACACCGTCCTCTCGCGGCGAACTGCGTGGTGGCGCGGTCGACGAGCAGCTGATCCGCACCCTCCGGCATGCGCTTGGCATCCGGCCGGTGTACAAGACCGTAGACACGTGCGCGGCGGAGTTCGCAGCGACCACGCCCTACCACTACTCCTGCTACGACGAGGAGACCGAGGTCGCCGCCCAGCCCAACCGGCCCAAAGTGATCATCCTCGGATCCGGCCCGAACCGGATCGGGCAGGGTATCGAGTTCGACTACTCCTGCGTGCACGCGACGACCGCCCTGCGGGAGGCCGGCTTCGAGACCGTGATGGTCAACTGCAATCCGGAGACGGTGTCGACGGACTACGACACCTCGGATCGGCTCTACGTCGAGCCCCTGACTCTCGAGGACGTCCTCGAAGTCGTCCATGCCGAGCAGCAGTCCGGTTGGGTGGCCGGGGTCATCGTCCAGCTCGGCGGGCAGACACCGCTTCGGCTCGCGCAGGCGCTCAAAGATGCCGGTGTACCGATTGTCGGCACGTCGCCGGAGGCCATCCACCTCGCCGAGGAGCGTGGTGCTTTCGCCCGCGTGCTCGCCGATGCAGGCCTGCCGGCGCCACGCCACGGCACCGCGTCTAGCGCGGCCCAGGCCTGCGCCATCGCGGCAGACATCGGCTACCCGGTTCTGGTGCGACCGTCGTACGTGCTCGGCGGCCGCGGGATGGAGATCGTGTACAACGAACCCGCCCTGCGCGCCGCCTTCGATCGCATCGTCCTAGGCGCAGAGGGGAGCCAGAGCTTCGCCGGATGCCTCGTCGATAGGTTCCTCGATGACGCGGTGGAGATCGATGTCGACGCGCTGTACGACAGGAAGGAGCTCTATCTCGGTGGCGTCATGGAGCACATCGAGGAGGCAGGGATCCACTCCGGTGACTCCGCCTGCGTCCTGCCGCCGATCACGCTGGGCCGGGAGGAGCTAAACCGGATTCGCCGGTCGACCGAGGCGATCGCCCATGGGATCGGCGTTTGTGGGCTCATCAACGTGCAGTACGCGCTGGTCGGCGACGTGCTCTACGTTCTCGAAGCCAACCCACGAGCATCGCGAACGGTGCCGTTCGTCTCCAAGGCCACCGCGGTACCGCTCGCGAAGGCAGCAGCTCGGGTGATGCTCGGCGCCAGCATCGCGGAGCTGCGGCAGGAGCGGCTGCTGCCGCGGGGCGACGCCATGGACCTCCCGCTTTCCGCGCCCATCGCGGTCAAAGAGGCGGTCATGCCGTGGAGCCGTTTCAAGACCCCTGACGGGCGCGGGCTCGACACCGTCCTCGGACCGGAAATGCGCTCGACCGGCGAGGTCATGGGCATCGACGCGGCATTCGGTACCGCATACGCGAAGTCGCAGGCCGCCTCCTATGGCTCCCTGCCGCAGGGGGGTCGCGCGTTCGTATCCGTCGCCAACCGCGACAAGCGCGCCATGATCTTCCCGGTGAAACGATTGGCCGATCTCGGCTTCGAGATTCTCGCCACCCGAGGGACAGCCGACGTGCTGGCTCGCAACGGCGTCCCGGCGACCGCAGTCCGAAAGCATTCAGACGGGCCGGGCACCGATGGCGAGCCGACAGTCGTCCAGCGGATCCTGGCCGGCGAGATCGATCTGATCGTCAACACACCGTTCGGCACAACCAACAACGCCGCGCCAAGGGTCGACGGATACGAGATTCGCACGGCGGCGGTCGCGTCAGGCGTCCCGTGCATCACGACGGTGCAAGGGCTCTCCGCCGCCGTCCTCGGCATTGAGGCCGTGCGCTCGGCTGGGATCACGGTGAAGAGCCTGCAGGAGTACGCCGCGGAGCTCGCCGACGAGCGGCGTGCCGACGGCACGGCTCACCCGGGCAGCGCGCCAGCCGAGGGTCGCCGATGACGGCGCGGCAGATGGCGGCGACTGTCGCGGGGATCGAGCGCGCTGGCGCGTACTACCTGTTCACGTTGACCGAACCCGGACTCGGCGCCGACTTTCGACCCGGCCAGTTCGCGGCGGTGGCAGTGGGCGGTGAGCAGACCAGCATGCTGCTGCGCAGATGCTTCTCGATCCACCGCGCCGATGGTGACGTCATGCAGCTCGTCGTCGCGGGGCATGGCAAAGGCACACGCTGGCTGGTCGGGCAAGCGGTCGGTGCGGTCCTCGATGTCGTCACTCCGCTCGGCCGACCCTTCCCACTCCCCACAATCGACCCCGCCCTGCCTGCGCGCGCCGGCCCTGCAGCGCCTACGCCTACCGCCCGCTCGGCGGCCGGTGGATCGGCTGCCGCCGCCCTTGGAGCGCTCACGCCTGCCACCGGCTCGACGGCCAGTCGGTCAGCTGCCGCACCCGACTCCGGGCGTTCCGCTTGTGTCCTGGTCGGGGGTGGCTACGGCAGCGCGCCCCTTTTCGCGTTGTCGGACCGGCTCCAGGCGCGCGGCCATCCCGTGCACTTCGTTCTCGGTGCGGCTACCGAGAATCGGCTCTTCGGCGTCCACCAGGCGAAGGCACTCGCCGATTCGGTAACGGTAACGACCGACGACGGGTCGGCCGGCCGGCAGGGGTTGGTCTCCGACGCGCTACCTGTGCTCCTAGCCGACAGTGCCGCCGAGACGGTCTACGCCTGCGGGCCGATGGGGATGCTGCACGCCGTCACCGAGATTGCCACAGCGGCTGGCGTAGGCGCCTATTGCGCCGTGGAGGAATCGATGGCTTGCGGCATCGGCGTTTGCATGACCTGCGTCCTGCCCGTCGTCTGGCCGGACGGGCGGACTCGGATGACGCGGTCGTGCACCGACGGTCCGGTCTTCGACGGATCCCTGGTCCGCTGGCCCGACGTCGGCACGGTTCCCGCAGATTGCGTCGGGGCAATGGGGCTTGGAGCCTGAAAATGACCGAGATCCGATCCGGCCACGGCGCCGATCACCACCGCCGCGGAGCCGCCAACGGCGGGAGGCCTACCCGCTATCCAGAGCACACCCACGACAGCGGGTCGTCTGGCGCGGTCGTCGACATGACCACCAGGCTCGCCGGCGTCGAGCTGCCGAACCCGGTGATGACCGCTTCGGGCTGCGCGGCTGCCGGCCGGGAGCTGGATCAGTTCTTCCGAGTCGATGAGCTCGGTGCCGTGGTCACCAAGTCGATCATGTTGGCGCCGCGCGCCGGACGCGCGACCCCGCGAATGGCCGAGACCCCGTCTGGGATGCTCAACTCCATCGGCTTGCAAGGACAGGGAGTCGACCAGCTGTGCGCGTCCGATCTCCGCTGGCTTCGTGACCGCGGCGCCCGAGCGGTGGTGTCCATCGCCGGCGGCAGCGTCGAGGAGTACGCGAAGATCGCCGGACGGCTCGGCGACGAGATCAGAGGTTCCCGCGCGGAAGGCGCGAGGGACGGTGCGATAGCGCTCGTCGAGGTCAATATCTCCTGCCCCAACGTGGAGGACCGCGGCCAGGTTTTCGCCTGCGATCCGGTCGCGGCTGGTGCTGTGGTCGAAGCGGTCCGTGCGGAGCTTCCCGGTCACGTCCCCGTCTTCGCGAAGCTCTCTCCCGACGTTACGGACGTCGTGTCCATCGGACGCGCATGTGTTGCGGCCGGCGCCGACGGACTGTCCGCCATCAACACGCTGCTCGGAATGGTCATCGACGTCGACTCGATGCGTCCGGCGCTCGCCGGGCTCACCGGTGGCCTGTCCGGTCCCGCGATACGGCCGGTCGCAGTGCGTTGCGTCTGGCAGCTGCACGCCGCGCTGCCCGACGTACCGATCATTGGTGTGGGTGGGATCAAAACCGGCCTGGATGCGCTCGAGCTCGTGCTCGCCGGTGCTTCCGCGGTCCAGGTGGGAACGACGATCTTTCACGACCCTGGCGCTCCGATACGCGTCCTCGCCGAGCTGGCCGATGCCCTCGCGGCACGTGGGTTTGCTCGCTTCACCGACTGCGTCGGGTACGCCCACCACCTCGTCCGCTCACCGCATGAGGGGAACTCTCACCCCGACCTATCGGGTGAGGGTGCCTCTCATGCGTCCCGCTTTGGGGTGAATGGGCCCTCGACCCAGCGGGGCGAGCCGACATGACGATGCTCGCCCCCTTCGGCAGCAGGCTCCGCGTGGCGATGGATACGCGAGGCCCGCTGTGCATCGGCGTCGATCCGCACCCGAGCCTCATCGCGGCGTGGGGGCTGCCCGATGATCCAACCGGCCTCGAACGGTTCTCGTTGACCGTCGTGGAAGCACTCGCGGATCGCGTCGCGGTACTCAAGCCGCAATCGGCCTTCTTCGAGCGGCACGGCTCACGCGGCATCGCTGTCCTCGAGCGGACAATCCGGGCGGCGCACGCCGCAGGCGCTCTCGTGCTGCTGGACGCCAAGCGCGGCGACATCGGCTCGACCGTCGAGGCGTATGCCCAGGCGTACCTCGACCAGGCGGGCGCCTTCGCCGCGGATGCGATCACCGCTTCGCCCTACCTGGGCTTCGAGTCACTGCGGCCGCTCTATGACGCGGCTGCACACCATGCCGGCGGCGTCTTCGTCCTCGCGTACACGTCGAATCCGGAGGGTGGCACCGTCCAACGCGCGACCGGAACCGATGGTCGCCCGGTCGGGACCGCCATTCTGGACGCCGTCGCCGCCGAGAACGAGGGAGCCTCGCCCCTGGGCTCCGTCGGGGCTGTCGTCGGCGCCACGGTCGCCTCCGTGGACTATGACTTCGCCAAGCTCAACGGCCCGATCCTGGCGCCCGGGCTTGGCGTTCAAGGCGGCACGGGGGAGAGCATTGGGCGACTGTTCGGCGCCGCGAGATCGAACGTGCTGCCGTCGACATCGCGAGGCATCCTGCGGCAGGGCCCAGCCGTGACGTCGCTTCGCGACGCCGCTGCGCAGGTCCTCGACGCAGTGCGTGAGAGGCTTCCGCGGCCTTAGCGGCGCGCCAGGCAGGTACTCGCGCAGAGGAACACGGCCATGCCAGCGTTAAAGGCCGGCATACCGCCAGAAACCAACTCCATCCGAGGCTGTTCGTAGTGTCCGTATGCACGGCCGGGCACGCCGTGCCGGGGCTGGGATAGTGGTGCTGTGCTGATTTGCGAGCTTGGTCCTGCTGGCGACTGCGGCAGGGGTCGCTGGCGCGAGTGAACCGCTCGCCGTGTCCCCATGGCCGAGTGCGAGCCTGGCGAGGACCGTCCAGGCGCCGTCGCTCAGTCGGGCGAGCCCACGCAGGCGCCGAGAGACCCGCATTCCTCCGGCAGCGTCCAGCGACCATAGGCAGCACCCGAAGGCGTCGATCAGAGCGGTGATGGCCCCCACGCGACTCGGGGAGCGACGCGGCATCGATGAGTTGCATTTAACCCGGCCTGGTGCAGATCTTGTGCAGCATCAGTGCAGTAGCTACACTGGCCTGCGTGGCAAACGTCCCGGCGAGAGTCTCTGTGACAATCCCCGCGGGTCCGCTCCGGGACCTGATCGAGTCGATCAGGACGCCAGGAT
Organism: Actinomycetes bacterium; assembly: GCA_036001885.1. Lineage (GTDB taxonomy): Bacteria > Actinomycetota > Actinomycetes > JAKEEW01 > JAKEEW01 > DASYTV01. The sequence goes on along the minus strand of DASYTV010000102.1, from coordinate 7,356 downwards.
CCTCGGTGCACTCGTTGGCTGCCGAGCTGTGGGGGTACGACCCGGCCGAAGGGCCGGCCAGCAGGGTGGTGATGGACATGGTGTTCCTTGGAGCGGGCCAGCTCCGTCTGGAACTCGACGCGGAGAGCTACCACAGGGATGCCGAGGCGCACGATCCCGAGCGAGAAGCATGGGTGCGTCACTCCACGGTTCAGTTCCTCGCGACCTCGGAATATGACGGCGAGCCTGCTGGAACCGATACTCGGTGACGAGAGCGGTGGGTCTGCTTAGAGGACAAGTCGTGGTGGCCGACCTTCCAACTATTGGCCGAAAGCTCGGCTTGGTCGTATCGAACAACGCGCGGAACCAAGCGTTCCGAGATGTTCTGGTCGCCCGGTTGACGACAACAGCCCCGAAGGCGCCGAGAGCGGCTGCTATTCCGCTGAACCAACGCCGCGACGGCTTCACCGGTTGGGTTATCTGTGACGACATCGCGGCAGTCACGACGGCAACGGTCAGCTCCATCCCGGGCGCACTCCCACCGTCGACTATGCGTCTCGTGGATCGTGGCCTGCGGGCTGCGCTCGGTCTGACATAAGGCCTGATGTCGCGACGGTCGACCGGGAGGTGACTGCGATAGTGGTGCTGTGAGGATTGCGAGCTTGGTCCCGTCAGCAACTGAGATGCTGTTCGCGCTCGGGCTCGGTGACCAGGTCGTCGCGGTGACTCACGAGTGTGACTATCCGCCGGAGGCCGTGGCTCGGCCGCGCCTGACCCGCAGCGTGATGCCGCCGGGCCTGTCCGCCGCCGAGATCGACGCTGGCGTACGTGAGATCGTGGCGCGCGGCCAGGCGTTGTACGAGCTCGACGAGCCACTGCTGCGCACGCTCGACGTTGATCTCATCGTGACGCAGGCGGTCTGTGCCGTTTGCGCCGTCTCCTACGATGATGTCCGCGCCGTCGCGACCAGGCTTCCGTCGACGCCGGACGTTCTCTCCCTCGATCCCGCCACGTTCGCCGAGGTGCTCGATGACATCGAGCGGCTGGCGACGGCGGTGGGTGCCACAGGCGCGGGTGAAACGCTTCGCCGCGATCTGGAGGAGAGACTCGCTCGCATCGACGCCGCGGTGGGGGAGAGCTCCCGAGAAAGGCCGCGGGTCCTCGCCCTCGAATGGCTAGATCCCCCCTTCGTGGGCGGACATTGGATCCCCGAGATGGTCGAGCGAGCCGGGGGCAAGGACGTCCTGGGAAAGCCTGGTCAGAAGTCTCGCACCGCCACCTGGGACGAGCTCGTCACAGCCGAGGCGGAGGTGGTCGTGGTCATGCCCTGCGGGTACGACGCCGACCGGGCCGCCCGGGAGGCGGCGATGTACTCCCAGGTCCTGGCGGGCCTTGGTGCACGTGAGGTCTACGCGGTAGACGCTGCCGCGTCCTTCTCGCGTCCCGGGCCGCGCCTCGTGGACGGCGTCGAGCTGCTAGCCCGTCTGCTTGATCCGTCGGTCGCATCGGCCCTCCCGGGCTTTGAAGGCGTCCGTGCCCGATCAGTTGTGTGAGGGAAGACTTTCCCGGCAATGTGCGTGGCCGAGTTGACAACCGTGCGACCTGCGCGGAAGGGTCAGATGCGTCCGTTCAAGCGATGTGACCTGGGGTGATACTCAGGGCTCATCGCAATGCGTCGCAGGGAGACGGGCTCGGCTCGACCGGCTGGCTGGCTCTGGCCACCCAAAGCTGGCCGCTTCGCTGCGACGCGTTGTCCCATCCGCCAAGCTAAGTTTGCCGAGGTGACACGAGTGGCTCTGCCGCCCCTCACTCCCGAACAACGCGCCGCGGCGCTCGAGAAGGCCGCCCAGGCCCGCCGGGAGCGCGCAGAGGTGAAGAACCGTTTGAAGCACGCGGGTGCGTCGCTTTCTGAGATCATCAAGGAGGGTCAGGACAACGACGTCGTCGGCAAGATGAAGGTGTCCGCACTCCTCGAGTCGCTGCCCGGGGTGGGCAAGGTCCGCGCCCGCCAGATCATGGAGCGGCTCGGCATCTCAGAGACCCGGCGAGTGCGAGGCCTGGGCAGCAACCAGGTCGCCGCGCTCGAGCGTGAGTTCGGTGGGCGCTGACTGCGCTGACCACTCCCGCCGGCGCTTCACGAAGGCTCCCTGGGGTGCCGCGGGCCACCTGGCTCAGGGGCGATCGGTAAGGGTCGTTGTTTGAGCCGCCCACGGCTGACCGTCCTGTCGGGACCGTCTGGAGTCGGGAAGAGTACGGTCGTCGCGCATCTGCGCGCCGCCCATCCAGAAGTCTGGCTCTCCGTTTCGGTAACGACGCGTAAGCCCCGCCCGGGTGAGACGCACGGTGTCGAATACTTCTTCGTCACAGACGACGAGTTCGACCGCCTCATCGCCAATGGTGAACTCCTCGAATGGGCCGAGTTCGCCGGCAACCGATATGGCACGCCGCGCCAGCCGGTCGTCGACCGGTTGGCCCGCGGCGTGCCGGTGCTCCTTGAGCTCGATCTTCAAGGCGCTCGCCAGATCCGCGTGGCGATGCCGGACGCCCTTCTCGTCTTCCTCGCTCCGCCATCATGGGCCGAGCTCGTCCGGCGCCTGATCGGCCGGGCCACAGAATCACCCGAGGTGATCGACCAGCGGCTTGCGGTGGCTCAGGCCGAACTCGCTGCCGAACCAGAGTTCGACGTGACCCTGATCAACACGTCTGCCCAGGATGTGGCGCGCGAACTGCTAACCTTAATGGGACTCGCGCCGCACGGGTGACGCTGTGCCGCCCGAGTTTCCTGTGAGATCCCATACAACCGGAGGCAGTTCCGCGTGTCCGGAACCATGCCCGTGGCGGAGGGCATTACCAACCCGCCCATCGATGATCTGCTCGAGGCGACCGACTCGAAATACAGCCTCGTGATCTACGCGGCCAAGCGGGCCAGGCAGATCAACGCCTATTACAGCCAGCTCGGCGAGGGGCTGCTTGAGTACGTCGGGCCGTTGGTCGAGACCCATGTCCACGAGAAGCCGCTGTCGATCGCGCTGCGTGAGATCGATGCGGGTCTGCTGACCGCCGAGCCAGTCGAACCGTAGCCTTGATCCCATGGCCAGTCAGGAGGCCGGGGATGCCGCGAGACTCTCGCCTGGCGGGGAGGATCTGACCGCCCGTAGGGCGTCCCACACTGACTCCGCCGCAGCGACGTGGGGCGATTCAGCCCGATCGTCCTCCCGCCCGGCAGTGGTGCTAGGCGTCGGCGGCGGCATCGCCGCCTACAAGGTCTGTGAGCTTCTGCGGCTCTTCATTGAGAGCGATCACGCGGTTCGGGTTGTGCCGACGCGGTCCGCGTTGCGTTTCGTCGGGGCTGCGACCTGGGCGGCCCTGTCCGGACAGCCCGTATCCACAGACGTCTGGGACGACGTCCACCAGGTGCCCCACGTTCGGATCGGGCAATCCGCCGACCTGGTCATCGTGGCGCCGGCGACAGCGGACCTTCTGGCAAAGGCTGCTCACGGCGTGGCCGATGACCTCCTGACCAATACGTTGCTCACGGCACGCTGCCCGGTTGTCTTCGCGCCGGCCATGCATACCGAAATGTGGGAGCACCCGGCCACCCAGGCGAACGCCGCAATGTTGCGGGAGCGCGGTGCACTAGTGATCGATCCCGCGGTAGGCCGTCTCACTGGCGCCGACTCCGGCATTGGGCGCCTTCCTGAACCGACCGAGATCTTCATGCTCGGCCGCCGGGTGCTCGCCAGGGGCATCGGCGGCCTCGGCCTCGACCTTGCTGGACGGCGGGTTCTGGTCACCGCCGGCGGCACCCGGGAACCGATCGACCCGGTCAGGTTCCTGGGCAACCGAGCGTCAGGGCGCCAGGGATTCGCCCTGGCCAGGACAGCCGTCGCTCGCGGCGCAGAGGTCGTTCTCGTCGCGGCCAACACCGAGCTGCCCGATCCGGCAGGGGTGAAGGTCATCGCGGTTCGTACCACCCAAGACCTGCACGACAGTGTTCTCGCCGAGGCGCACGCCGCAGACGTTGTCGTCATGGCGGCGGCGGTAGCGGATTTTCGACCGGCCGAGTACACGCCATACAAGATCAAGAAGACGGACGACACCTTCGCACCGACGTTGCACCTCGTACAGAACCCGCATGTGCTCAGGGCACTCACCGGGGCACGGCGACCCGGCCAGGTCATCGTCGGGTTCGCTGCCGAGACCGGGGACACCACCCGTTCGGCTACCGAGATCGGCAGGATGAAGCTCAACTCGTACGGCGTCGACCTCCTTGTCGTGAACGAGGTGGGCGAGGGCCGGGCGTTCGGGAGCACGCAGAACGAGGCAGTCATCTTTGCTGCCGACGGGTCGGAGCACTCGGTCGGGCAGGGGCCCAAGGAGGATCTCGCAGACACAATCTGGGACCTCGTCGCCGAGCGGCTGCGCAGCTCGTGATCGGCTATACCCGCCGGGCCGGCACCTGGGTGGGGACGCCGTCTGTCTGCCGTGAGGCTGATCGCAAACGCAGACTGTGGATCCGCACCAACACGGTCGCATCGCGAGATCGTCTGCCATCTCCGCTGGTCCGACCGTTAGACTCGCCCCGTTCATCGAGCCAGCTAGGAGTGCCGTGTCTCGTCGCCTGTTCACTTCGGAGTCCGTGACCGAGGGTCACCCGGACAAGATCGCCGATCAGATCAGCGATTCGATCCTGGACGCTCTGCTCAAGGAGGACCCGAGCAGCCGAGTCGCCGTCGAGACCCTCATCACCACCGGCTTCGTCCACGTCGCCGGTGAGGTCACCACCGAGGCATGGGCCGACATTCCGACGATCGTTCGCGAGAAGATCCTGGAGATCGGCTACGACTCGTCGAAGAAGGGGTTCGACGGGCTGTCGTGTGGGGTGTCGGTATCGATCGGGTCCCAGTCTCCGGACATCGCGCTGGGTGTGGAGTCGGCGTACGAGACGCGCGAGGGCGAGGGCCTGGACGACCTTGACCGGCAGGGTGCGGGCGACCAGGGCTTGATGTTCGGCTACGCGTGTCAGGACACACCCGAGCTGATGCCCCTGCCGATCACGCTTGCCCATCGGCTGGCCCGACGGCTCGCGGCGGTGCGCAAGGACGGCACGATTCCTTACTTGCGGCCCGATGGGAAGACGCAGGTGACGATCGAGTACGCAGGAGACGAGGCGGTTCGGCTCGACACTGTCGTGGTCTCCAGCCAGCATGCATCCGACATCGACTTGAAAACGCTGCTCCAGCCCGACATCGCGGAGCTTGTCGTCGAGCCCGAACTTTCCGGGCTCGCCATCGAGACCGACGGCTACCGGCTGCTCGTCAACCCGACCGGCCGGTTCGAGATCGGCGGTCCGATGGGTGACGCCGGCCTGACCGGCCGCAAGATCATTATTGACACCTACGGCGGCATGGCTCGCCATGGCGGCGGTGCCTTCTCCGGCAAGGATCCGTCGAAGGTCGACCGATCCGCCGCCTATGCGATGCGCTGGGTCGCCAAGAACGTCGTGGCGGCCGGCCTGGCCGGGCGGTGCGAGGTGCAGGTCGCCTACGCCATCGGGAAAGCGCATCCGGTGGGGCTTTTCGTCGAGACCTTCGGTACTGGCGCTGTCCCCGACCACAAGATCCAGGACGCCGTGACATCCGTGTTCGATCTGCGACCTGCCGCGATCATCCGTGACTTGGATCTGCTCCGTCCGATCTATGCGCAGACTGCGAGCTACGGCCACTTCGGGCGTGATCTTCCTGACTTCACCTGGGAGCGCACCGATCGGGTGGACGCGCTCCGCTCGGCCGCCGGTATCTAGTGTCGCGTGTCCAAAGTCTCTTTGCGTTGGCCCGGTCCCGCTGGCTCCTGGCTGCGTACTCGGTCGCCCGCGTACCTCCAGTACGCGGGGCTCCCTGCGGCCTTGCCAGTCATCCAGCGGTCCTCGAGCCACCGTCAAAGGACCTCGGACACGCGACACTAGGTCTCCATCGCGCCCGCGCATGTGGAAGTCCGTTGGGCCGGCCCCAACTTGAGCCAGGGCGCCTTGCTCCAGGATCCCGGAGCACGCGGCTGAGGAAGGTGCGCCTTGCTGAGGGAATCCCGCGCCTGCATGAGGAGGTGCGCCTACCTTCGGGAATCCGGAGCGCCTGAGGCGGTGGCCGGTGCCCGGGCCAGTGCCGGGCGGCGGTCGGTCCCGGCGACGTTGACCGCCGTTGTGGACGGCTCGGCGATTTGGCGGTCCTATCTGGTAGACCGGGGACGTGCACGAGGTAGGGACGGTCGCGACTAGCCAAGGGGAGCAGCTTGCGCTTGTCCGGTCCCGGGTCCGTCGCAGGCCCGGGCAGGGTACGGAGGTGCCGGCGACCGAGAATCCGGTGGCACGGGTCGCAGTCGACGTGCCGCTCGCCCACCTCGACCGGCCGTTCGACTACCTCGTCCCCGAAGCGATGTCGCAGACGGCGGTGCCGGGCTGCCGAGTTCGGGTCAGATTCGCGGGCCGAAAAGTCGACGGCTTCGTCCTCGATCGGCGGGCGGCAAGCGAGCATAGCGGGACGCTCACACCGTTGACTCGAGTCGTTTCGGCAGAGTCCGTCCTCGCTCCCGAGGTCGCCCGGCTCGCAGGGTTGGTGGCCGATCGCTACGCCGGAACCACCGCCGATGTGCTGCGACTGGCCGTGCCGCCGCGACATGCACGGGCCGAACGCGAAGCTGCAGGCATGCCAGGGCGGCCCGCTGCGCAGCCAGGCGAGCATGCCCCCGCCGCGGAGGCGGTCGACTCCCGGGCAAACCTGACCGTCGGGCTGGGGGCCGGCGTACGCCCGGCCGCCGAGGCGGTGCGGTCCGTGGCAAGCTCGGCTGGCGGGAGCGGGCCGGCCGGCGTGGGCCAGGCCGCCGGAGTGGGGGACTCCGGCGTGGTCGCTACTGGCGCGGCGGGGGACTCAGGCGTGGACGCAGCAGGGGCGGTGGGGGACTCAGGCGTGGACGCAGCTGGAACGGTGGGCGAGTCCGGCGTCGGCCTGGCCACCGGGATCCTGGAGTGGGGCCGCTATGCGAGCGGTCCGGCCTTCATTGCGGCCCTGACGAGGGGAAGATCGCCACGGGCGGTCTGGGCGGCGCTACCGGGCCCAGAGCATTGGGCAGCTGCAATCGCGGTCGCGGTCGACGCTGCGCTGAGCTCCGGGCGGGGAGCGCTTGTCGTTCTTCCGGACAAGTGGGATATCGCAAGGCTTGACTCGGCGCTCGCCCGCCAGCTCGGCTCCGGCCGGCATGTCGCGCTCACCGCCGAGCTGGGCCCTGCAGAGCGTTATCGACGCTTCCTGACCGTACGCCGCGGCCAGGTCAAGGCAGTGATCGGGACTCGGGCGGCCGCGTTCGCGCCCGTTGCGGATCTCG
>DASYTV010000101.1:0-14270 GCA_036001885.1 Actinomycetes bacterium | reverse complement strand
GAGGACGTTCTCGTACGACGACCGCCCGAAGACGAGTGTTCCCACCGCCATCAGCGTGTAGAACCAGCCTCTGGTCTGATCGATCGCCTCAGCGATGAACTGAGCGGGATAGTCCTGCTCGAATTGCGGCTGCGAACCTTCCAGCCACGGGTAGCCCCACTGGGCGAAGGGCATCGCGCCTGAGTCGTACCACGCGTCGATCACCTCAGGTACCCGGGTGGCTATGGCGTCGCCGGGCGCGTCCACGCCCTGGGCCTTGCACCGCGGGCAGCCAAACGTGACCTCGTCGATGTAGGGACGATGCGGGTCAAGCCCGGTCTGATCCGTGCCGGTCAGCTCCGACAGCTCGGCGAGCGAGCCCACGCAGGTCAGGTGGCCTTCCTGGCACCGCCATATCGGCAGCGGCGTGCCCCAGTAGCGGCTGCGTGATAGCGCCCAGTCGACGTTGTTACGCAGCCAGTCTCCGTAGCGGCCCCACTTGATCGTTTGTGGATACCAGGTGGTGCGCTCGTTCTCGGCGAGGAGCTGATCCTTGATCTCGGTCGTGCGGATGTACCAGCTCGGCAGAGCGTAATAGAGGAGCGGCGTGTGGCAGCGCCAGCAATGCGGATAGGAGTGCTCGTACTCGAGGTGGCGGTACATCAGCCCCCGGGCGTCCAGGTCGGCGACGAGGACCTCATCTGCCTTCTTGAAGAACAGACCGCCGACCAGCGGTGTGCCGGGTTCGAAGGTGCCGTCGGGCCTGATCGGGTTGACCACTGGCAGCGCGTACTCACGGGCGACGGACAGGTCTTCATCGCCGAATGCCGGTGACTGGTGGACCAGTCCGGTGCCGTCCTCGGTCGTCACATAGTCGCCGAGCACGACGAAGTGGGCGTCCGGGATATCGACGAGCTCGAAGGGCGGCTGGTAGGTCCACCTCTCCATCTCGCGTCCGTTGAAGCGGCCGACCTCGCGCCAGCCGTCGCCGAGCACGGTCTCGGCCAGCGACTCGGCCACGACCAGCGTTTCTGTGCCATCCGTGGCCGCGACGTAGGTCACGTCCGGGTGGACCGCCACGGCCGTGTTGGACACCAGGGTCCATGGAGTCGTTGTCCACACCAGCAGCGAGGCCTTGCCAGCGTACGGTCCTGAGGTGAGCGGGAAGCGGACGTAGACCGACGGGTCGACGACCGTCTCGTACCCGCCTTCCTGCCCGAGCTCGTGATCGGATAGCCCGGTGCCGCAGCGGGGGCAGTACGGCGTGATGCGATGATCCTCAACCAGCAAGCCCTTGTCGAAGATGACCTTAAGGGACCACCACACGGAGTCGATGTAGTCCGGATCCATCGTTCGGTAGGCCTGCGAAAGGTCGACCCAAAAGCCCATCCGCTCGGTCATCTCTTCGAAGGCGTCGACGTGTCGCAGGACCGACTCCCTGCAGCGGGCGTTGAACTCGGCGACACCGAAGGCTTCGATGTCGGGCTTGCCGGAGAAGCCAAGCTCCTTCTCGACGGCGAGCTCGACGGGCAGGCCGTGGCAGTCCCAACCCGCCTTCCTTGGGACGTGGTAGCCCTTCATGGTGCGGTAGCGCGGGAAGGCATCCTTGAACACCCGGGCCTCGACGTGATGCGTGCCGGGCATTCCATTGGCGGTGGGTGGACCTTCGTAGAAGACCCAGAGCGGTCTGCCCGCGGACTGCTCGATCGAACGTTCGAAGATCCGTTCCTCGCGCCAGAAGGCAAGCACCTCATGCTCGAGGGCAGGCAGGTCGACCTGCGGTGAAACCTGGCGGTACATCGGTCCTCCGACGGCGATCTTGGCTGGTCCGGGCTGGCCCGAACCTGCTGTCTCCGGCGGAGGGACGAGGCAGGTCCGGTCGTGCCGGCGGCCCCGCGGTACCACCCTCCTTGGTGGCGACGACCGGTCGAGCCTCCTTGGGCGCCGGGCGTCGCTGCCCTCTTCATTGGTGCTGCAGTCGGTTCTAATCAGGCCTGGCGGCCCTTTCTTCCGGCGGCTCCGGGGTGATCTTCGTCACATGCACGCCCCCGGGCTCACACCGTCCCCGGGTCGCTCACGGCTGCGTACGTGCCTACTCGTCCCATCGATGCCATGCAGACACGATCAGTCTATGCCGCCGAGCCGAGTCGCCCGGTGCAATTGGCCGTTCGGCGCTCCGAAGCCAACCGTGGGCAGCTGGCAAAGGCACGCGTGGCGGGGAAGCATTCCGGGCGGAGGGCTTGTATTCGATCTTCGGGCTCCCTCCGATCGAGCGGCAAGCTGCCCACCGCAAGATCGGGTCGGGAAGGAACTGAACCTCCGGATGGTTAATGGCGTCCGAACAGGTGACAACGCAACCACCGGAAACCGCCGCCGATTGGCCGGGAGGCCGGGTTTCGGCCCGGCATCGCGGAGGGTATTCCTCCGGGCACAACCTGGCGGCGCGGCGCGTTGAAGGGACACGAGGTGGCCCTATCCAGCGGCCACCGCCTGTCTTTGTGACCACACGGGGAGTGAGGTAGTCGATCATGGCAGCCGGGACGACGGGGGAGCGTCGCCGCAAGGCAACGGCTTCCGGGCGGGCCACAGCCAGCCGGGCGGCACCGAGGAAGGCGGCCAGAGCCAAGAGCACCAGGAGGGCGATTGCCGATCGCTCATCAACAAGCAGGACCCGAGCGACAGGAAGTCCGAGCACCACCACGCGAGCTCGAGTGGCAGGGACAGGCAAGGCCACGGCCGGCACTGCCAAGCGTCCGGCCGCCGCCTCGCGATCCAAGAGGCCTGGCACGACCGGCACTCGCCGCACGAGTTCACCCACCAGCCCCGCCGCGAGCCCGGCCCGGGCCACCTCATCGAAGGTCATGACGCGAAGGAAGGCCGTTGTGAGCAAGACCGCCTCGAACACCTCCACGGCTTCGGCAAAGGTCACCAGCAGGTCGGCGCGTACGGCGCCCGCGGCGAAGAAGACGGCCGCGAAGGCGCCGGCCACCAAGCCGACGACCAGGAAATCGGTCACCAAGCAATCGACGCGGCAGCCTGCCGCCGCGGTCGCTGTGGCCGAGCGCCCGGCGGACGCATCGGCGATGGCCGTGCTTGCCACCGAAGCGCCCTGGACCGAGGCGGAGCTCACCGACCTGCGCAGCGAGCTCGAAGGCGAGATCGCTCAGCTTCACCTGGAGATCGCGGAAGCCGAGGTGGACCTTGCCGACCTCCTTCGTGACGGCGGGGACGGCGCCGGCGACGATCAAGCCGACCAAGGCAGCCGGACGTTCGAGCGCGAACACGAGATGTCGCTGACCAATAACCAGCGGGACATGCTGTTGCAGGCAGAGCGCGCCCTTGCCAAGATCGCCGACGGGACCTACGGCGTCTGTGAATCCTGTGGCAACCCGATTGGCAAGATGCGCCTGCAGGCCTTCCCGCGTGCGACGCTATGCATGTCATGCAAACAACGCCAGGAGCGTCGCTGAGCGGGCGCCAACCCGACGACCACGGTTACACCGATCGGCAGCCGGCAGGTCTGGTCAGCGCTCCGGCCAGGGGTCGCCGCCGGCCACAGATGCGCGCGCTCCTGCTTGTCGCGGGCATCGTGCTCGGCCTCGACCTGACAAGCAAGATCGTCGCAGTACGGACGCTGAGCAAGCGAACATCCGTCGATCTGCTCGACGGGTTCTTGACACTTCGGCTGACCAGGAATGCCGGAGCCGCATTCAGCATCGGCGTCGGTATGACTGTCGTCTTCACGGCCGTGGCGGTCATCGTGATCTTTGCGATCCTGCGGACGGCGCGGAGGCTGTATTCGTTGCCGTGGGCGATCGCCCTCGGTGGCCTGCTCGGCGGAGCCCTCGGCAACTTGACCGACAGGATCTTCCGCTCGCCGGGCGTCTTTCGCGGTCATGTCGTCGACTTCATCGAGCTGCCGAACTGGCCGGTGTTCAATCTCGCCGACTCGGCGATCGTCGGCGCAGGGATCCTGATGTTCATCCTGGCCGCCCGCGGGATCCCCATCGAGGGTCGCCAGCCGCCTGGGCCCGCTGAACACGGTGGGTCGGCGCAGACTGCTGCCCACGCCGGCCCCGACCAGTGACCGACCGCAGGACGGTGCCCATCCCAGAAGGGCTGGAGGGCGAGCGCCTCGACGCGGCACTGGCGCGCCTGTTCGGGCTGTCCCGCACGAAGGCCGCTGACCTCGCCGCCGGCGGCCGGGTGCGGGTCGATGGTGCGACGGCGGGGAAGTCAGACCGGGTACGCGCCGGAGCGTGGCTCGAGGTTGAGTTGCCGGCGCCGGCCGCACCGATCACGGTTCGCGCCGAGCCCGTGCCCGGTATGCGGGTGGTATACGACGACGAGGACATCGTCGTCGTCGACAAACCGGTTGGCGTGGCGGCTCATCCAAGTCCCGGCTGGACTGGTCCGACCGTGATCGGCGGGCTCGCCGCTGCGGGCTACCAGATCTCCACGTCCGGCGCTGCGGAGCGGCAGGGTGTCGTGCATCGGCTTGATGTCGGTACCTCGGGCTTGATGGTGGTGGCGAAGTCCGAGCGGGCCTACTCCGCGCTCAAGCAGGCCTTCCGAGGCCGCCAGATCGACAAGCGGTATCACGCGCTCGTCCAGGGTCATCCCGATCCGCTTCGCGGCACCGTCGACGCTCCGATTGATCGGCACCCGACCCACGACTACAAGTGGGCGGTCGTCGCGGGAGGGAAGCCGTCGATCACTCACTATGACACCCTGGAGGCGTTTCGGGCCGCGTCGCTGCTGGACATCTCCTTGGAGACCGGACGCACCCATCAGATTCGCGTTCACATGGCTGCGCTTCGCCACCCGTGTGTGGGAGATCTCACCTATGGTGCTGACCCGACCCTCGCCCGGCGGCTCGGCTTGACCAGGCAGTGGCTGCACGCCGTGCGGCTCGGATTCGAGCATCCGGTCAGCGGCCAAAGGGTCGATATCACCAGCGACTATCCGCCGGATCTGGCGCACGCGCTCGACCTCATCCGCAGCGAAACCACCGATGCCAGCTGATCACCGTGTCATCGGCGCATCGAGTACCGGTGTTCTCCCGTTGTTAAGGTACGGTGAGCCCTCGCGCGAGGGCTGGGGGAACGGCCGCGGTGAAGACCTATGGCATCATGCTGCCGCCTAGGTGCATCGTCAATTAGTACGGATTAGTCACGAGGTGTGGGTGAATGAGTACGACTGAGACGGGCCGCGTTGCCGCGGACATCGTCCGCGTGCATACGCCCTACCGCAAGGGTCTGCCGAACCTGCCGGTCTATCTGAAGGACCTGTGGGACCGCCGCCATTTCGCTGTCGAGATGTCCCGGACCCAGATCCGGTCACAGCATCTGAACACCGTGTTCGGCCAACTGTGGTTGATCCTCAATCCACTGCTGCTCGCGCTCGTCTACTTCATGCTCGTGTTGATTCTGGGCCGCGGGCGCGGTCAGCACGACTACCTGCCCCACATCATGGCGGGCTTGTTCCTTTACTACTACTTCAACGCGTGCCTGCGTGGCGGCGCCGGATCGGTCGTCGGCGGCGGGCGTCTGATCCTCAACACCGCATTTCCCAAGGCGTTGCTGCCGCTGTCGTCGGTGCTCGTCGCGGCCTATAGGTTCATGCCGACGCTCCTGGTCTTTCTCGCGCTCAGGCTGGTCAAAGGCGACGGGCTGTCGTGGACCATGCTGTGGGGGGTGCCGGTCTTCGTCTTCCTGACGATCTTCGGTACCGGAATGGCGATGCTCTTCGCGACCCTGAATCTCTACTTCAGGGATGTCTCCAACTTCCTGCCGTACATGCTGCGCCTCTGGCTGTACCTGTCGCCAGTGCTCTATTTCCCTGAGCAGTTGCTCAACAGGCTGCCCCCGGCGCTGGACCACGTCGTCGTTCTCGGCAATCCGCTCTTCGCCCCCCTTGCCACCTGGAGCCGGGTCATGGTCCAAGACGTGCAGCCGCGGCCCCTCTACCTGCTCATCTCCGCATGTTGGGCGATCGCGGCCTTGGTCGTCGGCAGCTACGTCTTCCTCTCCCGGGAGCGTGAGTTTGCTGTCCGTCTCTAAAGCTCTCGCCGTCCGGGTGGAGGACGTCCACCTCACCTACCGGACGACCGTCGAGCGTCGCAGGACGCTGCGCCATACGCTGTTCACGAGGCAGCGCAGCGTCTTCGAGGTCGAGGCACTCAAGGGTGTCTCCTTCGACGTTCCACACGGCTCGGTTCTCGGCATCGTGGGCGCCAACGGCGCCGGTAAGTCAACGCTGGTGCGCACGATCGCGGGCATCCTGCCGCCCACCAGCGGCAGGATCGAGGTGCACGGGCGGGTCAGCACGTTGCTCTCCCTCGGCGTCGGCTTCAACAGAAACCTCACCGGTCGGGAGAACGTCATGCTGGGTGGGCTCGCGGCCGGGATGAGCCGGGACGAGGTCGAGGCTCGTTACCAGGAGATCGCGGACTTCGCCGAGCTCGAGGACTTCATGGACGTCCCGATGCGCACCTACTCCTCGGGCATGTACTCCCGGCTCGCGTTCGCTGTGGCCGTCCACATGGACCCCGACGTTCTGATCATCGATGAAGCCCTGTCTACCGGAGATGCCAGATTCAGGCACAAGTCGTCCGAGCGCATGAAGAAGCTCTGCGCCGAGGATCGGACGATCTTCCTGGTGAGCCACGCCCTCGGCAGCGTCAAGGAGATGTGTACCGAAGCGATCTGGTTGCACAAGGGTCGCATGGTGATGCAGGGCGCGCCCGATGATGTGGTCACCAGCTATACGAAGTTCCTCAAGGTCGGCGAGGACGCGATCACCATGGAGGACCTCTAGCCTCGCGATATCCCGGCGCCTGCAGCCCAGCTGAGTAGCCATGGGTGAGCCGTCTTTCTCCCATGGGGAGTGGGTCGGAATCGAACGGTCCTTGGTCTGGCAACAGACCGAAAGTGTCGGTGGCCGATGCTTAACTCTGCCGCGTGAGCACCGTTGTTCTCGTCGTTTGCGCACTCCCGGTGCGGCGGCCGGGAAGCCCGCACATGGGTTTCTCCTGAAGCTCGCCGCTGACCGGCGTGTGGGGGCGAGTCGGATCATCATTCCGGACTAGGCTGCCCGCATCCCCTGGCTCGAGGAGGCGAGTGTCGCGTGCCCGACTCGTTCGTGCACCTCCACGTGCACACCGAGTACTCGATGCTCGACGGCGCTGCCAGGCTGACGGACCTGGTCCGCGAGACGTCGCGGATGGGCATGCCGGCGCTCGCGATGACCGACCACGGCAACCTCTACGGCGCCTACGACTTCTACAAGCAAGCCAAAGCAGCCGGCATCAAGCCGGTGATCGGCACCGAAGCCTACGTCTCGCCGGAGAGCAGGTTTCTCAAGCGGGCTGTGCTGTGGGGTGAGGGCGGCGAGAGCGATGTGTCCGGCCGGGGCGCCTACCTGCACATGACGTTGCTCGCCGCGACTCAGGAGGGCCTACACAACCTCTACCGGCTGTCGAGCCTGGCGAGCCTGGAAGGCCAGTGGTACAAGCCTCGGATCGACCGAGAGCTGCTCGCCAAGCACGCGTCAGGACTCATCGCGACGACCGGATGTCCCGGCGGTGAGATTCCCACCAGACTCCGGCTGGGGCAGTGGGAGGAGGCGCGCGCGGCCGCCGGCGAGCTGCTCGACATGTTCGGCCGCGACAACTTCTACGTCGAGGTCATGGATCACGACATCCGGGTGGAACGGCAATATCGCGACGATCTGATGCGGCTGCGCAAGGAATTCGACCTGCCGCTGCTCGCGACCAACGACCTGCATTACACCTATCCGGGCGACGCGCAAGCGCACGAGGTCCTGCTCTGCGTCCAGTCGGCGTCCACGATGGCCGACCCCAACCGGTTCAGGTTCGAGGGGAGCGCTTTCTACCTCAAATCGCCTCAGGAGATGCGCGACGTCTGGAGTGAGCTCCCGGAAGCGTGTGACAACACACTGCTCGTCGCGGAACGGATCTCCGACTATGACGATGTCTTCGCCAGCAGGAACCTGATGCCGATCTTCCCGGTGCCTGACGGCGAGACCGAGGAGAGCTGGCTGGTCACAGAGGTCGAGCGCGGCCTTGCCAGGCGGTTCCCTGCCGGTGTTCCCGACCCATACCGCCAGCAGGTGGGCTACGAGCTGGGTGTGGTCAACCAGATGGGCTTCCCCGGCTACTTCCTTGTCGTCGCCGACCTGGTTCGTTACGCCAAGGAGAACGGCATCCGGGTCGGGCCGGGCCGGGGCAGCGCGGCCGGCGCACTCATCGCTTACGCACTGGGCATCACCGACCTCGACCCGCTCGAGCATGGGCTGCTGTTCGAGCGCTTCCTCAACCCCGAGCGCATCTCGATGCCCGACATCGACATCGACTTCGACGAGCGTCGGCGCGCCGACATGATCCGCTACGCCACCGAGACCTACGGGGAGGAGCGCGTCGCGCAGATCATCACCTACTCGACGATCAAGGCGAAGGCCGCGATCAAGGATGCGTCGCGCGTGCTCGGCTATCCCTTCGCCCTCGGCGACAGGATCACCAAGGCCATGCCGCCGCCAGTCATGGGCAAGGACATCCCGCTCGCCGGCATCTTCGACACCACCCACCCCCGTCATCCGGAGGCTGCCGAGTTCCGGCACCTGTACGAGTCGGACGCCGACGTCAAGCAGGTTGTGGATACGGCCCGCGGACTCGAGGGGCTCAAGCGCCAGTGGGGGGTCCACGCCGCCGGTGTGATCCTCTCCCGTGAGCCGCTGATGGATGTCATCCCGATCCAGCGGCGAGAGCAGGACGGCGCGATCATCACCCAGTTCGACATGGGCGCCTGCGAGTCCCTCGGCCTGCTGAAGATGGACTTTCTCGGCCTGCGTAACCTCACCGTGCTCGACGACTGCTTGGCCGCGATCGAGGCAAACCGCAGTCAGACGGTGGTGCTCGAGGAGCTGCCGCTTGACGACCGGCGGACGTACGAACTGCTCTCGCACGGCGACACCCTGGGTGTCTTCCAGCTCGAGGGTGGCCCGATGCGGGCGCTGCTGCGCTCGATGCGTCCCGATTCGTTTGAGGACATCTCTGCTGTCGGTGCGCTCTACCGGCCCGGGCCGATGGGTGCCAACGCCCACAACGACTACGCAGATCGCAAGAATCATCGCAAGCCGGTCACGCCGATCCACCGGGAGCTCGCCGCGCCTCTGGCCGAGATCCTGGGCGACACCTATGGCTTGATCGTCTACCAGGAGCAGGTCATCGCGACCGCGCAGAAGCTGGCTGGATATTCACCCGGTCAGGCCGACCTGCTGCGCCGCGCCATGGGTAAGAAGAAAAAGGAGATCCTCGACAAGGAATACGTCCCCTTCGCTGCAGGCATGCGGGCAAACGGCTATTCCGATGGCGCGATCAAGACGCTGTGGGACATCCTCGTTCCGTTCTCCGACTATGCCTTCAACAAGGCGCATTCAGCCGGCTACGGCCTCGTTTCCTACTGGACCGCATATCTCAAGGCCAACTACCCGACCGAATACCTTGCGGCATTGCTGACCAGCGTGCGCGACGACAAGGACAAGTCGGCTCTCTACCTCAATGAATGCCGGCGGATGGGCATCAAGGTGCTGCCGCCTGACGTCAACGAGTCGACGGGTGACTTCTCTGCGCGGGGCCAGGACATCAGGTTCGGCCTCGCTGCCATCCGCAACGTGGGCAGCAACGTCGTCACCGCCATCATCGAGGGCCGCCGGGCGGCCGGTCGCTTCACCGACTTCTACGACTTCCTCGACAAGGTTCCAGTCGGCGTGTGCAACAAGAAGACGATCGAGTCGCTGATCAAGGCCGGCGCGTTCGACTCGCTCGGGCATTCACGGCGAGGCCTGCTCGCCGTACACGAGCGCGCGATCGACGCGGTCGTGGACGTCAAGCGCAACGAAGCCATCGGGCAGGACACCTTGTTCGGTGCGTTCGGGGCCGACGAGGTCGGCGGCGGGGTGGCTCTGGACCTCCCGATTCCGGCCGAGGAGTGGGACAAGTCGACGCTGCTCGCGCTCGAGCGAGAGATGCTCGGTCTCTACGTGTCCGACCACCCCCTCCTCGGGATCGAACATGTGCTTGTACAGGCAGCCGACTGTTCCATCGCGGTGCTGACCGACGGGGACGATCGACCCGATGGCACCATCGTCACGGTCGCCGGACTGATCTCCGGCCTGCAGCGCAAGGTCACGAAGCAGGGCGCGCCGTGGGCGCTGGCGATCCTGGAGGATCTTGCCGGCGCAATCGAAGTCATGATCTTCCCGACGACCTACCAGCTCTACGGCACCCTGCTCGGCGAGGACGCGATCGTGGTCGTACGCGGCAGGCTAGACCGGCGTGACGACGTTCCCAAGATCATCGCGATGGAGATTTCGCTGCCCGACCTGTCCGCCGCCCCTCGCGGCCCGGTGGTCCTACGCATGCCGGTCGCCCGCTGCATCCCGCCGGTCGTCGAGCGACTCAAGGAGGTTCTCGCCACCCATCCGGGCATGACCGAGGTGCACCTGCGGCTCGACGCGGTGGGCAGCAGCAAGGTCCTCAAGCTGGCGGATGGCTATCGGGTCACACCGTCCTCGGCCCTGATCGGTGAGCTCAAGGCGCTCCTCGGGCCTGCTTGTCTGGTGACCGGTTGACCGCTGGGCATTCGGCGGGCCCGCCCGTATCCGCGTTGATGCCGGATGGTTGCCCAAATGTCCGCCGTTTCTGCTTCACTTGGCGTCGGCCACGAGCCGATCAGCTACGGATCTGCGCAACGAGGCGGAGTTTCTCCATGACGGACTTGCCACGCATGCGAGGCGACGACGGCCGCGACCCAGGCGACCCACTTGATCCGGCGGCAGATGTCCTCTCTAACGGGCCCGCTGATGGCTCCGCTGACGAACCGCAAACAGTCGTCTTGGCTACCCAGCCCGGTCATTCCAAGCGACGGTCCGGGATGGTCGCCGGCATCGGGGCGCTTGCCCTCGCTCTGGTGGCTGCCGGTGGCGTTTACGCGTACACATTGCTGTCCGGTGGCGGCACACAGCCGGAGAAGTATGTGCCGGCAGATGCGATCGGTTTCGTCAAGGTCGACCTCGACCCGGCAGCGGGCCAGAAGGTAGCCGCCCTTCGGTTCTTCCGGCACTTCCCTGGCGGCAGCGACGTGCTCAAGGGCGACGACATCCGTGAGACCGTCTTCAGGCTGCTCCAAGAGAACGACAACAACCTCGCACAGCTCGACTTCGACAAGGACATCGCGCCATGGCTCGGCGATCGGCTGGGTGTCGCGTTCCTCCCACCGTCGGGAGGCGGTGAGCAGCCAGAGGTCCTCGGCGTCTTGCAGATCAAGGACGAGGACAAGGCCAAGAGCGGACTCGCCAAGGTCTTCGACGGCGATGGTCCAGCAGTGGTCTTCACAGACGGATACGCGCTGCTAGCTGCTGATGAGGCGTCGGTGACCGCAGCCAGGGACGAGGCGGCCAAGGGAAACCTCGGCGACAAGAGCGCTTTCCAGGACGACCTCGAGCCGCTCGGTGACGGCGTGGCCGCGTTCTGGCTGGACCTGGCCGCGATGAAGGATGCATTCGGCTCCTCGCTCGGTGCCGCTGCCGGTCGACTTCCAGCCGCCCGGGCGGACCTTCTCGACGAAACGTTCAAGGGTAGAATGGCAGGCGCCGTCACCTTCAATGCGAGCCATGCCGACCTGACCGTGCGCGGGATCGGCACCTCCGCGTTCGGCGTCCCTGACGCCGGCTCCAAGCCGATCGGCCCGTGGCTGTCAACGGTTCCGGCCGACACGCTGGTGGCGCTCGGCATTTCCGGGCTCGACCAGGTTGTCGCCGATGCGTTCACGTCGTTCCTCGGCATCGTTCAATCCGAGCCCGCGGTCGGTCGCGGGGTCGAGAGCGGCCTCGACAGGCTGGAGCGCCAGACCGGGCTGCGGCTGCCTGACGACGTGGAGACCCTGCTCGGCCAGCGGACGCTGATTACGGTCGTCAGCGACGCCCTCAGCAGCGACGTGCCACAAGGTGTCGCAATGCGAGCCGAAACCGATACCGCGGCGGCGCAAAAGGTGCTGGCGAAGCTGCAAGCACTCCTTGAACGCTCCGATGCGCCGATCAGGCTCACCTGGCGTGCCGAGGGCTCCGATCTCGTCGTGGGCTTCTCCGAGGGCGATCTGTCAGCCGTTCAGTCCGGTCCGGGGATCGCCGACGCGGCCGTCAAGGAGGCGCTGCCGAATCTCGACTCGGCACAGGAGGCGCTCTGGATCGACCTCGACCGGATCGCCGAGCTCGTCGCCGACCGGTCGCCGGACGCCATCGACGCAGGCACCATGGACGTGCTGAGTCACATCGCGGGCATCGGTCTCACGGCCACGATCACGAAGGACGGTTCGACGACGACCATTCGCGTAGTCGCCGACTGATCGACCGGCGCTCCATGCTGCGTTAGCCGGCCGGAACGCCTCCCGCTTCTCCACCGCTGAAGGCTCGGCTGTCGGGCCGTAGGCTCGGCGGGATGGCTAGCGTCCCGTGTCCGACGTCTCTTTGCGTCGTCCTGGTACCGCTCGCGCCTGGCTGCGTTCTCGGTCGCCCGCGTACCTCCAGTGCGCCGGGCTCCCTGCGGCCTTGCCAGTCATCCAGCGGTCCTCCGGCCACCGTCAAAGAACCTCGGAGACGGGACGCTAGGTGGGGCGGCGGCTGATGAACCAGCGACGACAAGCGACGGCATCGGTCCGCCCACGAGGCTGCGTGTTCCAGGGTGACCTGTGGCGCGGTGGCACCGCAGAGCTTGAGCCAGGCTCCCTCGTGATCATCGACCAGGCCGGCTGGATCGCCGCCGCTGGTCCGGCGACTGAGCTTCCGATCCCGGCTGATCTTCCGTTGTACGGCGGTGAGGCCCGTTGGGTTGGTCCTGGCCTTGTCGACGCCCACGTCCACCTCGCGTTCGGACCGCTCGAGGAGATGCTGGCGGGTGGTGTCGTCGCGGTTCGCGATCTCGGCGCACCACTTGAGGCGGCGCTGCGATGGTCGGCGTCCCCCGGCGGCCCCGCGGTTGCCGTGGCAGGTCCCATCCTGACCGCCTCGGGCGGTTATCCGATGAACAGCTGGGGCGCAGACGGATTCGGCTTAGCCGTGACCAGCCCCGAACAGGCGCGAGCCGTTGTCATCGACCTTTCCCATACCGGCGTCGGGGTGATCAAGATCGCGCTCGAACCCGCAGCCCGGCAACCGGTTCCTTCAGCGGAGATCACGCGGGCGGTGGTCGACGCGGCCCACGAGGCCGGCCTTGGGGTTATCGCCCATGCGCTTACGGCCGAGATGGTGGAGCGCGCGGTTGCCGCGGGTGTGGACGAGCTTGCCCACACTCCGGTGGAGCGGTTGCCTGAGCGACTCATCGACAGGCTCGCCGCCGCCGGCACCACTGTTGTGTCCACCCTGCACGCACTCGCGGCACATCCCGGGTCGGCGGCGCGGGAGAACGCAGCCGCGCTGGTACGAGCAGGGGTTCCAGTCGCCTACGGGACCGATCTCGGGAACGAAGGCACGAGGACCGGAGCTGAACCCAGGGAGCTCGAACTCCTGGCGAGTGCCGGCCTGAACATGCGTGGAGCAGTAATAGCGGCAACCGGCCGAGCAGCCGGTGTCGCGGGGCTGCGTCGCCTCACCGGCCTTGACACGATCAGCGTCGGTAGCCCCGCTTACTGCGTCGTCCTCCCCAACGATCCGTTCCTTGATCCACAGGCATGGCGCACGCCGATCGCGTCGGTCGCGAAAGGTACTGTCTGGTCAATGCATGGAACCGACAATCCCGGCGTCTCCCCGGCCGCCGAGGAGCCGGGCAGCGGCGCGCCTGCTGGCGGGCAGTCCGCCGCATCGGCGCCGACCCGGCCGGACGTCTGGCCTGGGGGGCATCGGCCGATCGAACGCACCACCGGTGCCGAGTCCCTTCGGCCCGGGCAAGAACCGGACCTGCCGGCCGCAGCATCAATGGGGATGCAGCAGGCCGGGGATGCCCAGCGGGAGGGTGGCGTTCCGGCTGCGCCGTGGGGATCGGGACCGCCAGGCCAAGGCGCGGGGTCGGCGCAGGGAATGGTCTTGGGCTACCGCCGCGACCTGGGCGCCGCGATGATTGTCTTGTTGGCGTCGCTGCCGCTCGGGGCGCTGATGGGGCTCGTCTGGGAGCGGGTCGCACCCAAGGCGCATTGGATGGTCCAGGGCGGCGGCGCGGTGCTCAGCGAGGTGGAGCAGTCTGACTTCGTTGCCGCCGACGGCTGGTTCGCGGTCCTGGG
>DASYTV010000100.1:0-10256 GCA_036001885.1 Actinomycetes bacterium | reverse complement strand
GTATCCTGCATCGATCGCTGGGGCCTATAGCTCAGTCGGTTAGAGCGCTTCCCTGATAAGGAAGAGGTCAGTGGTTCAAGTCCACTTAGGCCCACCAGCCCTAACACCCTCAACGATCATCGGCTGAGGGTGCTTGTGTAGCAACGTGTGTAGCAATGGCACTGTTCAGGATGTCGCTGAGCTTGTCCAGGGCGTCGCGGTGTGTATCTTCGGCAGCGTCGGTGTAGATCTCCATCCTGACCGAATAGCGCAAATGGCCGAGGAGATCCGCCGGTAATCACGGTCTCTGGCGGTCACTCGTGACGCGTCAGTGCCGGGGCCATAAACAGGCAATGACCAGGCCGTTTGCCAGGTCTTCGGTTGTGGGCAGGGGTGGGGGTCGAACCGGCGACCTTCCGCTTTCAGGGAGCTGGTCACACCAGTGGGACAGTCAGCCTGGGATCTGGCCAGCAGCTAAGCCGTCTCGCCAAGCGCAGCGCTGAGATACTGTTGGCCGTGATCGGCGAGTCAGTGCGCGGAAGCGTGCCAAACGTGCGGCTGTACTAGGCAGCCCGAAAGGCGTTTGGACCTGGCGGAGTACGGATTCCGGCCGGTTGACACCGACCTGGACTCGTACCGTGGCGGAACGGTGTCGTTCACCGACGGCCTCCGGCTGGTGACAATCAGCGCGGACTGGATCGAAGGCGAGCTCGATGTCTCGGTTCGTGCGGCCGGCGGCCCGGCTCGGTCGCTCGAAGCCATCGTCCGGACGCCGTCGCGTCGTCGCTGCACCTGTCGCGGATGGGTGCGGCCCCAACCAGGGGAATGCTGACAAGCCGGCTCGTGGAGGTCACGGGCGTGCTGAAGGTGTACTTGGATAGCAGACGGTAGGTGCGCGTCAGCGACCTTGGGCGCGGCAGTCCGCGGCGCAGTCCGCATGGGAATGCTGGGCGGGCCGGCGCGGCCTGAGAACAGTGTCAGCCCCGTACGGAGGGAGCAAACCATGGTAGACGCACCCAACGAGGCGAAGCCCGACAAGGTTCCACCGATGGCTGTGACAGTGGCGGAGATCATGCGCCCAGCGTTGTCCACGGTGGACCGATACGACCACGTGGCGGCTGCCGCCTACCTGATGAAACACGCGTCCGCGAGTGGGCTCACGATCATGGACGGGAAGACCGACCAGCCGATCGGCATCATCACCGAGGCCGATGTTGCCCATGCCGTGGCGGATCAAAAGGATCTAAACACTGTCCGAATCAGCGACCTGATGACCACTCGGCCGACAGTGGTCACCAGCACCACGAGCGTCCGCGAAGCGGCCGAGATCATGGCAAGGGGCCGCTTCAGGCACCTGCCAGTCGTAGGGGAAAAGGGTGGCCTGGCTGGGATGGTCGACATCACCGACGTCTGCCGGGCACTGCTTGGCGGAGATGTTTCGCCCAACGATGTGAAGGGTGATACGGCGACGCCGCGAAGTTGATAGCGCCACTTCCGCCGGCTTGCCGCTTCGCCCACATCAACGGGGGTTGGTGGCGCGAGACCAAGCCGACCCCGGGGATCCCGGATGGGCGATTAGCTGCGTGCCTCCGCGCGTCGTAGCGTGGAACCGCGGGTGTGACAGCTAGCCGAGGCCTTTCAAGGAACGGGGGCGACACGCCGGCGGTCCCCTCAGCTGCGACTCACCTGTTGCTCTGAACGTCTTGCGATATGTCACTCCCCCGCAAGGAGCACGCCATGGCCACGATCCACCTCCGCCAAACGACCACCGCGACGCCCGAGCAGTTCGTCGCCGGGCTCACCGACTTCGGGCCGGGCCGCTCGAAGCTCTTCGGCAACAGCTCCGACGAGTACCTCAAGGTGCATGACCGGGGCCCGCATCAGGCCGATGTCACGGAGGGCTCGCGCGGCGTCTGGGAACGCCTGCACTACGACTGGTCCGATCCCAACCGCGTCATCATGACGACCACCGATTCCAACGTGTGGGGAGGACACTCGGGCCACACCTACACCCTCACCCGACAGCCCAACGGGACCACCAGCGTGGACGCCGTCGTGGTGCGCGAGGGCAAGAACCTCAGGGGACGGGTGCTCGAGGTCGTGATCGGGGCCATCGGCAAGCGCTCCCTGGAAAGGATGCTGGGGAATACCGTCAAGGCCATCGAAGCCCGCAACGACGGGGCGAAATCGGCGGAACCCACGTAGGCCCGACGTGGCGTCCAAAGGGCCAAGATCATGTACGCAACCCATTCACGGCATGCCCTGCTCGTCGCCTTCTGCGCAGCGACCGGAGCCGCACTCACGATCTAGGCCCGCCACAGCTCACCTGCCCACCGGCGACGACGGCCGGCCCCCTTGCGCTGACCAGCAGGGTTGGTGCCTAGCTGGCCGAATGGTGGTCGCAGGCAGATCTCAGCTCGGTTGCGGACCGCAACCGGTACCCTCTCCTTGCCCGGTGATCAGCTGGCGAGGAACTCCATCAACGCGGTGTTGACTTCGTCGGGGTGGGTCCAGCCGATGTTGTGCGGCCCACCCTCCACTGTGACGAACTTGAGGTCGTTGATCAGCGCCGGGAGTCGTTTCGCGGTGGCGTCGTACGGCAGGATGCGGTCCTCAGTGCCGTGGACTACCAGCGTCGGAACGTCGATCTTCGGCAGGTCGGCGCGGAAGTCGGTCAGCCAGGTATCGACACAGGCGTAGGTCGCATACGGTGAGCAGCCCGAGGCGACGATGAACGATGCCTGCCAGGCCCGGTCGCTGATCCTGGTGCCGCCGAGCTTGTCTACGTTGTAGAAGTTGTTGAGGAAGTCTTCGAAGTAGGCGTACCGGTCGGCGACGATCGCCGCCTTGATGCCATCGAACACCTGCCCGTCCACGCCTTCTGGATTGTCGGGCGTCTTGAGCAGGAACGGCGGGATCACACCGAACATCGCAGCCTTGGCCACCCGGCCCGACCCGTACGTGCCCAGGTAGCGGGTGACCTCACCGGTGCCCATCGAGAACCCGGCCAGCACAAGGTCGGTCAGGTTGAGATGCTCAAGCAGCGCGTTGAGATCACTAGCGAAAGTGTCGTAGTCGTAGCCGGCGGTGGGCTGGCTGGAGCGGCCGAACCCACGCCGGTCGTAGGCGATGCACCGGTATCCGGCTGGCAGCAGCACCCGTGTTTGCCGCTCCCACGAATGGCCATCCAGCGGATAGCCGTGGATGAGCACCACCGGCTGGCCGCTGCCGTGATCCTCGTAATAAATCTCGATATCGGCGTTGTTCTCGGTCCCCACGGTGACAAATGGCATGACCGCTCCTTTCTCACGTGATGCTTTGTGGACCGCCGGAAACTCGGGCGCGAGCGACGGCCGTGCCAATCAGGTCGCCGGAGGTGGTTCGCTCCCAGCTAACCGAAGGTGAACGCGTAGGCCCGGATGCCGGGGTCAGGGAACATGCCGGCTCCGCCCCCGACTTCGGGCCAGTTCCACCATCTCACTGGCGCGGACGCGCCGCATCACTCTCACCCGGGTGAGGGTGAGCCACCCGCGCCGGATGGGAATCGGGCTCGATAGTCACGGCGGAGCTGACTGATCCTCCGGTAGCCCATCGCCGCAAGGATCCCCGCCGTCGCGAGCGCCATCAGCAATCCGACCACAATCTGAACGACAACCGCTGCGCCAAGAGCCTGGCAAACGATGACCGCGAAAACCCCAGTTACCACCGCGTCGATGATGCCGATGATCACGGGGGATCCCGACAGCAAGTGGCTAAGACCGACATTCGTGCGAAAGCTGTAGGTCTGAAGCAAGCCGGGCTCGTCGTCGTGATGGCTGGTAACAAAGTAGGGATCGAGCTCCGGCGCAAGCTCGAGATAGGCGTGGCGGAGCCGGTTCATCCCCACCACGAGCCAGGCGTCCTCGATATCGGCCTCGACCAGCCGGAGGTATGTCGCTAGTCCGACAAGGAGCACGATGGGAATGACAAGGAGTGCGAAAACGCGAAAGTTGTTGCCGAAGTCTGTCGCCTGCGCCACGAGGGAGAGGGCCACGACGGTGGCGGACAGGACCGTGAGGAAGGTGCCGGTCCGGCTGAAGATCTCATTCCAGGTCATGCTGCGCGTCGCGAGCAGGCTCCAGTGTTCGGTCGCCAGGATCTGCGCGCGTAGCGGCGCCGCAGCGACGTGCTGATCGAGCGGCGGCGGGGGTTTCGTTGCTGGGTCGGGTTTCATCGGTCCCTCCTGGTAGGGATGCCAGTCCGCATGGGAGCGCCGGAACCTGCGCGTCGCTCTGCGGAACCACATCTACCAGGCAGTGGCGACAGGGTGCCGGGTTAAGAGATGCGGGCCGCGGCGCAGTAGCGAGCGGCGGCGCCGCCAGGTCGTACGCAGTCAGCCTGTCTCGATGCCGCCAGCCGAAGCACCTCGATCAGAGGAGTAGCAGATCGGAGGTCAAGCCTGTGCCCGTCTCCTCGGTCCCCGGTCCGGGCACCGGCCGGGCGGCGTAGGTTAAGCTCAACAAAAGGGATCTTCCTCTTCGCCATCTTGGGGGATGTCGTGAAGAAGCTGTTGCTGCTCGCCCTCGCCATCATTGGTGGGCTTCTGGTCTATCGCCAGGTGCAGTCGGGCAAGGCCGAGCAGGACTTGTGGGCTGAGGCGACTGACCCGGTGAAGCACTAGCAGATCCGGCCGGGCCGGGGTGACCCGGGGGTCGGCCGGTCAGGGCGCAGCGCCGAGCCGGGTCCTCATCGCCGATACATACTCCGGGAAGAAGCGACCGATCACGTCGAGGCCAAACTCGCGCATGATCGAGGTCGCCGGCTCGCGTTCCAGCAGGAAAGCGAACGACTCACGGACAAGCCGCTCTTCCGTCTCCCGAAGACCCTTCTCACCGTCGGAGTCCTCGACCGCGGGCGCGAGGCCGACTTCGTCGAGGAGCGCCTGTGGCACGGTGACTCGGTGTCGGGTCTGCTGGTGACCTTGATTCACGGTCACCGCAAACTCGTGCGGCCCCATGTCGAGGATCTCGATCGTCTCGCTCACGATGCCGCAGGCTACCCGACCAGCGACAACCCGCGCGGGGCGAAATGATCACGTGTTTCGACGGGATACCCTGGTCGGGCACCTGGGGGCGTAGCTCAATTGGCAGAGCACTGCCTTTGCAAGGCAGGGGTTACGGGTTCGAGTCCCGTCGTCTCCACCTACTCTGACCCGGGCACCCCGGCCACCATCGGCAGATCTTCCAGCCGCATACGCTGGGGCTGTGCCCGACGCCGGAAGCCGGCCTTCTCGAGCCGAGGACGTGCACGAGCTGGCGCTGGCCATGCCGTACGTCACCGTCGAGCACGGGACCGGTGATAATCCCGTCTACCAGGTGGGCAGGAAGTCGTTCATCTTCTTCCGCAATCCGCGGCCGGACGCGGTCGACCCCGACACCGGTGAGCGCTATCCGGATGTGATCGTCTTCTGGGTCGCATCCGAGGTGGACAAGCAGGCGCTGGTTCAAGACATGGCGTCGCCGTTCTTCACCACTGCGCACTTCGACGGTCATCTGTCCGTGCTGCTGAGGGCAAGCCGCATCGGTGAGCTCACCCGACAGGAACTGGCAGAGGTCGTCCAGGACGCGTGGCTGTCCCGCGCGTCACCGCGCAGGGCGGCAGCGTGGCTCAGCGCGCACCCCCCGGCGTGATCACGCCCGCTCGCTGCTCAACCCTCGCTTCACGCTGGGCGGCCCGCCTGCGGTCCTCGGTGCGACCGTCACTCGTCGGGTGGAAAGAGCCAAGGACTCCAGACATGCCAGTTAGAGGGGATCGGCTCCCCTCTAACTGGGTGAACGAGGCGCAGGCGCCGTCGATGCGGACGAGTGGCTCCAGACAGGCTTAGTCTGGTCGGTCGGTTCCAAAGTCAGCCTCGGCCTTGTCGGCGATGGCCTCGTCCGGGGAGGCGCCGGCCTTGTCGTCTGACGCTTGGCGGCTGGTGCCCTGCTCCGGCATCGAGCCACCACCCCGGGAGGCCGACGCCGAGGACGGCGAACTCGCCCGCCCGGTGGTTGCCGTCAGCTTCGGCGACGAAGTCGGAGTCGCGGTGTCGCTCTCGGGCTGCGCTGCAGTCGCGTACGGCTCCTCAGAGCCGTTGTTCATCCACTCGGGACCACGGCTGCGCTTGGTCGCGGCGAGGCTGGCTATTGCGGCGGCACTGAGCCCGCCCATTGCCAGCGCGGTGTTGCGTACCCTGTGGGACTTGCGTGACTGCTCCAGCGCGGTGTACTCGCCCAAGAGTGCGCGCCACATTGCGACACTGCGTGCCTTGGTTTCGCTCCGTGCCGGACGCGACCGCTCTGCGGCCGACGCCATGATGGCCAGTGCCAGCGGCACCAGGTCGTCGGTGACCTTGTCACGGGCCGCGCTCACCTTAGGAGCGATCGCGTTCCCAGCTTTCTCCACGGTAGGCCCGGCCACGGCCTGAGCTTTGTAGGCAGCCTCCGCCGCGCGATGCCGTGTTTTCATCGCCTTCAGGCGTAGGCGCTCCTTGCGGCTTGGCTTGGCTTTGCCGAACCGGAACACAGCGACCTCCGGGTCGTCGATGGCTAGAAATCGCCGGCGAGCTCTTGCGAACGGCCAACTTGACGCTAATTCCCCAGGTTACGGGCAGTCATGCGGGCGGCCGGGTAGTTGTGGGACAAGTACCTCGCGTGGCCGAACCAGCACGGCCCGTGCGAGGATGCTCTAACGCGCCGGTACCGACCGGACCCCGTGGCGCGTTTTTATTGTCGTTTTCGTACGAGCGGAGGGGCCGAACGCGTGGCCGAGGAGCTGTTCGCGATCATCACGACGAACGTCGGAGAAATCGAGCTCAAGCTCTTCCCCGACCGGACGCCGAAGACGGTCAGGAATTTCGTGGGGCTGGCCGAGGGCACGAAGGAGTGGACCGATCCCCGCACCGGCAAGTCGTCCAGCGAACCGCTCTTCGACGGAACGATCTTCCACCGAGTGATCAAAGGCTTCATGATCCAGGGCGGTGACCCGCTCGGCACCGGAACCGGCGGTCCCGGCTACAAGTTCGCGGACGAGTTTCATCCCGACCTCACCTTCGACCGGCCCTATCTCCTCGCCATGGCCAATGCCGGACCCAATACGAACGGTTCGCAGTTTTTCGTCACGGTTGCACCCACCAAGTGGCTTACGCACAAACACACGATCTTCGGTGAGGTCGCCGATCACGAGAGCCGCGACGTTGTCGACCGCATCAGCAATACCGCGACCGGCGCCATGGACCGCCCGCTCGAGAACGTCGTCATCGACTCGATCCGGGTGGAGCGCCGGGAGGCCTAGTGGGCGCGGAACCGGCGATGGCAGGCGACGAGCCCGGCCCTGCCGACGAGGTCGCCCCAACCTGTTATCGCCATCCTGGGCGTGAGACCCACATTCGCTGCACGCGGTGTGATCGCCCTATTTGTCCCGACTGCATGATCAGTGCAGCGGTTGGCTTCCAGTGCCCTGAGTGTGTACGCGACGGCGGCCGCACAGTCCGCGAGGCCCGCACGCAGGCCGGCGGTCGGATCCACCGCCGGTCCGACGTCGTGACCAGGACACTGATCGCCATCAACTTCGCCGTCTATGTCCTCGCCAACCTTGGCGGCCGTGCACTTCAGGAGCGCCTCACGCTGCTGGGGCATGCGGGGTTCCTCGCGTCAACTGGAGGTCCGGCCGGTGTGGCCGAGGGTGAGTGGTACCGGCTGATCACGGCGACGTTTCTGCACATCCAGCTCGCGCACCTCGCCCTGAACATGATCGCTCTATGGCTGTTCGGGCCGCCACTGGAGGCCGTCCTCGGGCGGTGGCGATTCCTGACGCTCTATCTGCTCTCGGCACTGGGTGGCTCGGTCGCCTCGTACCTGTTCAACCCAGCTACGCAGCAGTCGGTCGGCGCGTCCGGCGCGATCTTCGGTCTCCTCGGTGCCACGCTCGTGATCGCAAATCGGCTGCGCTTCGAGGCCAGGTCGATCGCCATCCTCATCGTGCTGAATTTGGTGATCGGGTTCGTCGTCTCAGGAATCGACTGGAAGGCGCACATTGGTGGTCTGATCACGGGCGCGGTCGTAGCCGGGGCCTTCGTGTACGCACCTAAGGCCCGTCGCACCGAGGTCCAGGTTGTGGCGTGTCTCGTCGTGCTGGCGACCATCATCTCGCTCGTAGCGCTGCGCACCGCCCAGCTCACCTGAGGACGATCGGTGGCGGCGTTCATAGACCGAACCGTGTAACAGGTTCACAAGGCGTCTTCCCGGCTCTGTGACCCGTGTGGGCGGAAGCCGCAGAGCTACTTCCAGCGGGTGGACACACCGAAGCCGGCCGCGATGAACGCGAATCCGACGAGCAGATTCCAGTTATGGAGATCGGTGATAATCGGCACGTTCTTGTCGCTCGCGTTCACGACGTAGAAGGTGACCAGCCAGGCCAAACCGAAGAGCAGCAGTCCGACCATCAGGGCGGCCACCCAAGGTGGGCTCTCGAGTCGGACCGGTGCCTTCTCGGGAGGCGGAGTGAATGCGGTCTTGCGCCGCAACCGGGACTTCGGCATCGGAGGACTCCTTGCAATCTGGGCAGCCCCGGATCGGCCTGGCGGCCGTCTTGACCAACCGCCGGGCGGGCTGGACTGCGTCGGTTAGCGTAACGCCATTCTCCCTCGTGTTGTTTGGTGGAGGTTGTGATGGCGGCGGCTAGGCGGAGGTCGGCCATGGCTTGGCGAGCCGTGGTTCCCGTCGTGGCCCTGCTCGCCGGTCTCACGTTCGCGACGAGTGGTGAAGCCGCGCGCGGAACGGATCTTCGCGGAGGTCGGTCAACTCGCCTGCTCGACCTCATCGAGAGCGTGGAGCAGGGCAACGCGCGGCTCGCGAGAGACGTCTCCACACTTCGGGACCAGGTTGGCGCCCTGACCGCGAACTCGAGTGATGCCCGCGTGGCGGCAGCGCAAGCCGAGGGCCGGCGCCTCTCGTCACCTGCCGGGCTCACCGCGGTGACAGGTCCAGGCCTGACTGTCGCGCTCGACGACGCCCCGGCGGGGGCGATCGACCGCACCTACCCGGGCCTGCCGACCCCGAGCCCGGACGATCTTGTCGTCCACCAACAGGACGTTCAGGCCGTCGTCAATGCTCTGTGGGCGGGCGGCGCGGAGGCGATCCAGCTCATGGATCAGCGGGTGATCTCGACGAGTGCTGTGCGCTGCGTAGGGAACACGCTTATCCTTCAAGGCCGCGTGTACTCCCCGCCATACACCATCACCGCGATCGGCGACACCGATCGTCTAGTTGGCGCTTTGAGCAAGTCGACCGCGGTGCGGAACTTCCGGCAGTATGCGGCGGCATACGGCCTCGGCTACCACGCAGGAACGAGATCAGACGTGACGATTCCGGCGTACACCGGCGCGCTCGACCTCCGGTATGCCACGTCGGCGGGGGACTGATCAATGGAACGCCACTCCGGCTCAGGGGCCGGATCGGAGCCGACGACCGAGCAGGAGAGTTGGTTCGTCCGGCGCTCAGCCGCGGGCGGCACCGATCCGGGTGTTCGTGATGAAGCAGCCGCCTCTCGGATGAAGGAGATCGACGAAGGGGCCGAGCGGAATGGAACGTCGGCGGCCGACCCGGTCGGCCGCGAGGTCGAGGATGCGGATTTGGCAGAAGCGATGCCCAGCGGCGCCAGCGGCATCAACCGAGCGGCCAACAACGGAGGAGCTGTCGGCCAGGAAGCGGCGCCGGCCGAGCAACCGGCCCCAGCCAAGCCGAGGGGAACCGCCGGTGGGCTCCAGGTACCTCCTGCCGCCGGTCCACCCCCCCTTCCACGTCGGTATGTCGCTCCGTCGGCCAGCCCTGTAACCGCCAATCCAGGGGTTGGGGCCGACCCGCTCGGTCTGCCGAGACCAGGCACGCCCAAGGCCGAGCCGGCGAGTGCGTCGACTGACCATGAAGAGAGCGCTGGGGACACCTTCGAACCGCGAGAGTCGGCTGATCATGGGTCGGTGCCAGCGCGTGAGCCGGTCGGCGGCGAGCAGCGCATCCAGGATCCGATCTCGCACGGAGGCATGGTCGCCGGGGACCGACCCGCACGGGCAGCCGACCCCTTCAGCGCCCTTGATATCCGTGAGTGGTTCAGGGACACCCGCGCACCGCGCCCGGGAGCCGATACCGGACCGCCAGGCGACGCCTTCCCCGTCGAGCCCGCCGAGCCGTCCGTACCGGTCCCGCCCGCACGCCGCCGGTCGGCTCGCGCGACGCTGGCCAGGGGCGTCGGCGAGGTTCTCG
>DASYTV010000099.1:0-4297 GCA_036001885.1 Actinomycetes bacterium | reverse complement strand
GTCGAGAATCTTCACCAGATCCCGAAGGTCCGTGATCGTGTAGTCGGGCATGCAGTCGAAATGGGTCTTTCTTCCCTGATCGGAATCGAACATCACGGTCCACATACCGGCCTCGCGTGCTCCGAAGATGTCGCGGTACATGTCGTTGCCGACGTAGAGCGCGTTCTCGGGGGCGACTCCCAACCTGTCGAGTGCGATGCGGAAGAGCCGCGGGTCGGGCTTGCGGTATCCGTGGTCGCCGGAGACGACGATAGGTTCGAAGTAGTCGAGGAGTCCGACCTTGTGCAGCTCGCCGGGCGCGTAGGCGGCCTGCGCGTCCGTGACCAATGCGAGCGGGTAGCGATCGCGCAGAATATCGAGGACTTCGCGTACGTGCGGGTAGAGCTGGAGTCGGCGGCGAGAGATGCCGCGGGACATCTCCGTCAGAAACAGTGGCATCTGTTCGAGTTTCTCGGCCGGCAGGGTACGGGTGAAGTCCGTCGTGTGTTCGTCGATGATGGTGCGCCAGATGCCCACGGCGTCGAATTCGGGATGTTCCTCCGGACTGGTCCGCTGCTGCTCCTGCATGATCCGGAAATAGAGTTCCCGGACCTGGTGCCGGTGCAGGTCGATGCCCTGGTAGGTGAGAAAGTGCGCGGCAGCTCGGAAGATCTGCTCCATGCCGTCCTCGGTCAGGATTCTGACCAGGGTTCCGTTCACGTCGAAGGCGACCGCTCGGATGTCCATGCTGGCAGGCTATGGGCGGTAGCCCCTCGGGTGCTACATACCGACGTGACTTGCCCATGCTTGTGGCCTCGCCCTGTCGGTCGCGCGATCGACAGCAGGGCGAGGCCAGGTCTTCCCGGGAATCGGGCCTTAGGCGGCTTGCAGCAACTTTTTCGCCCGCGTCACGAGCCGTCCGCTGTAGTCGGGGCTGATGTAGTCGTTCCGCGCGATCCGCAGCAGGTTCAGAGCCATATAGAACGGTGCGCGAGCGGTGACCGACTCGAGCATTTGCTGGCGATCGGGGAAGTGGCGGCTGTACTCGGACAGGAAATGCCTGATGAACGGCTCCGCGCGGTGCCTGTCGCCGCCCACGGCCATGAACGCGTGCTGGAGCTCGCCGGCGACCCGCCCGACATCGAACATCCGGTCTCCGCGCTTCATGCGTTCAAGATCGATCGCTGCGACGTCCATGCCATCACCGAACAGGAAGTTCGCTGGAGTGGCGTCGCCGTGTAGCCAGACCTGCTGGTCCTGCCACATTCGTGGCCGTTCCCGCCAGCAGTCGCGCAAGAATGAGAACTCGTCTTCGTCCCACTGCCCGATGCGGTCGGCTTTCCGAAGCGTCCGCACGACCTTGTTGAAGTACCGGCAGTCCGGCTCGAAATCCACGGACTCGCCGTTGGCCGTGCGTTCATGCTGCGTGGCCAGGAAGTACGCCAGCGCCGTCAGCCGCCAGTACAAGTGGGCGTCGTCGTGTTGCTCCGTTGCACGCCGGATAGCGTGGCTGAATTCCTCGCCGGAATAGTACTCGACGGCCAGCACCCCGTTGATGTCGCGACTGACACCCAACGGGCGAATCACGTGGTGTGGCGATCCGATCAGGTTGAATCGGCGCAGCGTCTCGAGTCCCTCGTACTCCTGACGCGCCATCCACTCGGCCTTGTCCCGGTCATGTCCGAATCTGCTGCCGTAGAACTTGCAGATGATCTTGGTGCCGCTGCGCTTCTCCTCGTACGCGTAAACCTCGTTGCTGCCCGACAACCGGAAGACGCGAAACGCCGGCCGTGGCTCGTGCACGCCGAGGCGATCGCGAATGATTCCGCTGATGAAGTCGTAGAGCGGATCGTGCCCCGCGACGCACCCGACATATCTTCCATTCATCGGACCCTCTCCTCGCGCCGGCCTCTGCGACTACACCGTCTAACGCAGCATGTTCTGTATAGGCCGCGTTCACCTGCCAGAGAGGTACAGGACACGCTCCGATACCTTGGATGCCGAAATTGCCCGATTGCCGACACCGAGAGGTGATCCTCTCGATGGTGGGTCCGTCCAGCGGCAGCGAAGGACCTCAACAAGTCGTCGTCGGATCCGAGACGACGCAGGCATGTGGTCCATCCTGGACGGTGATCGCTTGTCTTGCCATGCTGAGCCGATGGTCCCGGCATCGAGTTCCCGCATGCCGCCCAGGCTCTCGTCCCAAGCCAACCTGGGAGACGGTGCTCGGTGCGGACGTCGCCGAGCCGGGCTCACGCGCGCCGATCAAGCTGGGCGAGGTCGTCGAGCAGGCGTGGCAGTTCGCCGCCCCCGACCTGCGCCGGGAACTTCGCAGCGACGCCGGTCCGGTCCTGCTGCACGACGGGGCGGTGCTGGCCCGTTACCAGGCGATGGATCGGCTGTACGAGCTCTCCGAGGCCTGCGGCGGGTCCGGTGACTTATGGCTGCTCTGCCCGATGGAGGATCCCGCACTGTTACCCAAGCTGGATGGGGCAGTGGTGCGTGTGGGGGACAACGAGTGGATCGCGCTGCCGGATGCGTGGATGGTCAGCGCCCACCGCAGCACGGTCAGTGCCTGATCAATCGGCGCTGCCGGCCGGGACCACCCAGGCCACGGCCTGTCCGGTGATCGCGGCGATCACGTCGAAGTCGCCGTCGTAGTGCAGCACGGTTGCGCCGTGACGCTCGGCAGTGGCGGCGATCAGCAGGTCGGCCATCGACAGGGCACGGTGGTTGCCCTTGTGTAGGGCCTGCACCTGGACGTCGATCGCCCGATCCCAGATCTCATCTGGCATCGCCAGCCAGTCGAAGCCGCGCAGCAACCAGCGCGCCCGCTGCGCATCGTTCGCCGTTCGAGCGCTGTGAATTACTTCGATCTCCACTGCCCCGCACACTGCAAGCAAGCCGCGGTCGGACAGTTCGTCCAGCACCGGTGCCACGGCCGGCTTCGGCCAGCGGGCGAGGGCCGACTTGTCGAGCAAGTAACGCTCGGGCGTCACGCCGCGTCCGGTGCGGCGGTTCCCGTCGATCCGGTCAGGTCCGGGAGGCCACCCGCCTTGAGCCAGTCGGCGAACTCACGGCGCTTCTCCCGCTTCACGGCGGCTTGGAGGGCCGCATTGACGGTGGCCTTCTTAGTGGTCGTACCGAAGATCTTCGCCGCCTCGGCGAGGAGTTCGTCATCGACGTCCAGGATCGTTCGCGACATAGCGGAGCACCTCCCCACGTGAGCCGATGATATCAATGGCCGCTGAAGTTTATATCAACTACTGCAGGTCCGCGCCAGTCTGGGACTCATCAGCGTGGGTAGCGGTTCGTGGGCGGGATAGGAGCAGGTGACCGATGGGTGGCCCAGATACGCCCTAAAGGTGCTCTCGGGCGGATAGGTGGCACGGCTAGAGTCTTTGCACGGTTGACCGGACGTTGCTCTTGTCCGACCTGCAGAAGCAGGTCGAGTCCCTGGAGAAGGACATCCGAGAGCAAACGGAGCCAACGTCAAGCGATGGATGCAGCCCGGCGGCGGCGCGTGTAACGCGCGAACCGCTCCGAACGCTCTTCTGATCAGGCTGCCGGCCTCGCCCAGGGCTGTCCACCTTCGACCTCTAGATTGCGGTGGGCAGCGTGAAAGATGATCACCCCGGTCCGGGGCTCCGGGCCCTCGTGATCAGCAACGCGAAATCACTGGAGGCGGCGGGCGCCGTCGACCCGGGGGGAAGAACCTCGTCAGAAATGCTTCGACCGCTGCGGCGCCAGCGGCGTTCTCGGTGTGTTCGGCACCCCCGGAATCGCAGCACGGACGACCGTCCGATGTGCCGGAACTTGGACAAGCGTGGTCCACACGGGAGTCGTCGCGCCGCGGGAGCGGGCCTTTCTCACCCACTGCGACCAGCAGCAACACGGTCGAATGTCGCCACTTTCCCTTTGTGCAACGACGTATTACGGTCCCTGTAGCCCACAGCTATCTGGGCTTCTCACCGCCCCAGGAGGCACCCATGGCCTTGACGTTTACGAGACGCACCGACATCGCCGCGGTGACAACCGTCGCCGTGGTGGCTGCGGTGGCCACCGGCACATACGTGTCCAGACAGGACCGGAACGAGCCCCGCTACCGCGGATACCTGGAACGGATCGGCGGGGAAGAGGAGGAGGAGCACGGCGTCAAGGGCATCGTCGGCGACCCCGAGTCCGAGTCCTCGGAGATCTACAACTCGATCACATCGGTGGCCACCGCGCGGCTGGCGCCGTACGGTTCGGTCGCCCCGGGTCAACTGTCCTCCAGCCTGGGCGACTTCCGAGCCTTGACCTCGAACGGCGGAAGCTG
>DASYTV010000098.1:0-15477 GCA_036001885.1 Actinomycetes bacterium | reverse complement strand
CTACACAAGCACCCTCAGCCGATGATCGTTGAGGGTGTTAGGGCTGGTGGGCCTAAGTGGACTTGAACCACTGACCTCTTCCTTATCAGGGAAGCGCTCTAACCGACTGAGCTATAGGCCCCAGCGATCGATGCAGGATACCAACCGCCATCGCGGCCAGGAAAACCGATTCTCCCTAGGTCAGTCGTCCTCGGCGAGGGTTACCTCGACGCCGCCCACCATGCCGGAGGACACGTTGTACATGAACGCCAGCAACGTGGCCAGGGCGGTCATGACAACCACTTCGACAGCGGCGATGATGCCCGTGATGCCGAGGACTCGCGACAAAGTCAGGTAGCCCTCAAGGTCGAAGCCCTTGTCGGCGCCTCCGCTGGTCACGCTGTTAACGGTCTCGCCGACCTTGCTGAATACGCCCGCAGCGTCCAGCGCCATCCAGAGGAAGGCGACCGCGACGACCGTCATGATGCCCGCAGCCAGGGACAGGATGAAGGCGATCTTCATGACCGACCAGGGGTCGGTGCGGGTGACCTTCAGCCTCGCCCGCCGTGGCCGACGGCGTACCGGCGTCGCCGGCGCCGGGGCTGGTGCCGGCAAGGTGACGGGGACCGCCGCAGGCTTGGGCCCGACGGTCTCGGTGGCCGAGGTTGTGGGGGCGTCGAGCGTGCTGGCGCCAGCTCCGCTCCGGGGGGTCTGTTTACCACTCTCTCGGAATGCGGACTGGTCTGCTACGCGGAGGCGGCCCAATGGCGGTACGACCGGGATGTCATCCGGGATTGCGGGGATGATCGTCGTCGTGTCGTCCACTGTCGTGGGCGCATTGGTGATGCCGGCCTGATCGGGGGTCCTCGGTTCATCACTGGTGACAGCGCGGTCTGGAGCGACGGCCTCGCCCGCGGTCATCGTCACGCTGCCCTCGGTGGCGGCTTCGTCAGTGTCGGACGGCTGGTCCGTGGTCGCGGCAGCGTCAGGTGCAATCGTGGTCGAGTCGTCCTCGGCGAGGAGGTCGGCCGTGCCAGACGGCTGGTCCGCGGTCGCTGCCTCACCGGCGATGACCAGGTCCGTCGCGCCGAGCCCGTCCCCGATCCTCAATCCGCCGGCACCGCTCGCGCCATCCCCCGTCCCGACGGACTCATCGGACACCTCGTCCGCAGTCGCCGTAGACCCGTCTGCGGTGACGACGTCGCCCGGACCTGACCACTCGTCCACGGTCGCGGCCTCACCGGCGATGACCAGACCCGTCGCTGCAGCGTCAGGTGCAATCGTGGTCGAGTCGTCCTCGGCGATGACGTCGGCCGTGCCAGACGACTGGTCCACGGTCGCGGCCTCACCGGCGATAACCAGGTCCGTCCCGCCGAGCCCGTCCCCGATCCTCAACCCGCCAGCACCCCTCGCGCCATCCCCCATCCCGACGGACTCATCGTCCGCCTCCTCCGCAGTCGCCGTCGACCCATCCGCGGTGACGACGTCGGCCGGACCTGACCACTCGTCCACGGTCGCGGCCTCACCCGCGATGACCAGGTCCGTCCCGCCGAGCCCGTCCCCGATCCTCAACCCGCCAACACCGCTCGCGCCATCCCCCGTCCCGACGGACTCATCGTCCGCCTCCTCCGCAGTCGCCGTCGACCCATCCGCGGTGACGACGTCGGCGGTGCTGAACCAGCCGTGCATGGTCTTGCCCTCGTCCGTGGCGAACGAGTGGGTCGCGTCGGCCTCATCCTCGGTCGTTGTCGCGTCCGGGGCGATGGTGCCGTCCTCGCCGATGACGCGCTCGTCCGTCGCAGGGGCCTCCTCAGCAGGTGTCGTTGCCTCGCCCGCGTTGGTCGCGTTCCCCGTCGTGGCCCAGTCATCCGCCGCTCTCGCATCGAGAGCAGCGCCGTCGGATGGCTCATCGGCGGTTATCGTCTCATCGACGATCGTCGCATCGTCGGCGCCGTTCGCGCTTTCGGCTCCACCTTCGGCGACGGTCGTGGCCTCGGGCGCTTCACCGTCCTGGGTATACGAAGGAGCCTCATCTATCGCGATGGTGCTCGAACGGTCAGGCGGTGACTGCGTCGACGACGCCCCGCCATCGCCCGTGTGCTCGCCTTCGTCGGTGACCGCGCCCCCAAAGTCGCCGTCGGTGGCCTCTACGCTCGTTGGCTCTGCCTCGGTGGTCGCGGCGTTGGCGACGCCGGTTGCGATGCCGGCGCCTGACGCCGAAACGACAAATGCTTCGTTGGCGATGGCCAATGCTTCCTCCATGGCCTTGTCGGTCGCCGTCTCCGTGTCCAGCACTGTCGGAACTTTGGCCGAGGTGCGGCGGACGATGCTGCTTGAGGCGAAGACTCGTTTCCGTAGCGGGATTGGCTTGGACCGCAGCCCGGCAAGGTTAGCGGGCGGAGCTGGAGCCGCGGCCGAAGCCCCCGTATTCTCAGTGGCCGCTGATACGCTCGGCCGCCGGCGAAGGCGCATCTGGGGTGTCCTCCATCCGCCCGTCGGGGAACTCGTCATGGCCGCCGCGATCGACTGCCCGACAGCAAGGGCCGCGACGGCTGCGGCTGGCTTCTTTGGCCGGCGCAGGCGCACCCGCGGCACGCTCCATCCGCCCGTCGGGGAACTCATCAGGGCCGCCGCGATCGACTGCCCGACAGCAAGGGCCGCGACGGCTGCGGCCGGCTTCTTTGGCCGGCGCAGGCGCACCCGTGGCAACCGCCACCCGCCCGCCGATGAACTCTGCAGACCCGTGGCCACCGCTTGCCCGCCGCTATGGGTGAAGGAGCGGGCGGAACTCAAGCCCCCGGCGGTTGCTGTAACGGCCGTAGTGATCGCCTCGTAGGCCGCCGTGTTGACGGCGGCGGTGGCGGACCTGTCGGCGTCCGGTCCAGCTGACTTTCCGATCGCGGCGGCGGCCACGGCGGCGGCCACGGCAGTGGCCGCCGCGCTGGAAAGCCGTGCGGCCGCGCTATTCATGACAGTGGCCGCGCTGAACCCGCTGGCGTGGGAACGGCCATTCGGGCTGTCCCCCGCCGGCGGAGGCAATCCGTCACCACTGACCAGAGCACCGCCCGGCGGTGGCATCGCACGGGCGGCAACCAATTCGATCGATTCACCGCTCTTGCTGCCAACCGGATCGATCTCGGGCGCAGGCCTTTGCTCTTTGCGCTCAGCCTCCTGGCTGCTTCCGTCGGACTCGGCGCGCGTAGCAGCTGGGAACGGCTCGACCGCCTCCGCCCCGCGTACTTTGGCATCGCGACGCAGCTCAGGTTCGCCCGGACTCGGCTGAGGCTCCGCCTCGCCGCCTATGACCGCATCGGGTACGGACGACGGCCGCGCGTCATTGAGCTCGGTCGCACCAGGGCCTGCTTGCCCCCCACCGGTCGCGGCCGACGCCGGGAGGACCGTCGAATCAACAACCATCAGTGGTGGAGACGCCGTGAAACGTACGCTGCTGTGGTCCGCAGACTCACGCGCCGCCCGCCGAGCAGGCGGCGTCCCAGCTATCGAGCTCACGGTCCCCTCCGCGGCCACCGCGCCGGAACCGGTCGCCGTTGTGCGGTCGACCTTAGCGTCCGCGTCAAGGCCTTGTGGCCCGGGAGCTCGCCCGGTCCCGCCTTGCCCAGACGATTCGGAGCGACGGGGTGCCCTGGACGCTTTGCGACCGGCCTCGCTTCGACCGCGGCCCGCGCCGCCGCGAGCCGTCTTTCCTGACCGCGTTGGCCGGGCCGATCCAGGCGTGACTGCGGCAGAGGAACTGGGCTCGCCCGAGGAAGGGGGAGAGACCTCGCTCGGAGAGGTCTGACTAGGAGGCACGTCTGACGGATCAGCACCGGGCGTTTTCGCCTGAAATGCGGGGTCCTGGCCGGCGAGCTTCTTCGAAGGACGGCTCGGTCCAGATCCGCCTGGTGCACTCACGAGCTAGTCCTCCCGCCCGCCGGACTCCGCTTCCTCCGGCGCCTCAGTCTCCACCGGCTCGGCCGGCGGAGTGACATCGTCCGCTGTCTCCTCTGCCTCCTCTGCAGCCTCCGCGTTTCGAGCGATGGCCACAACGCTGTCGCCATCCGTGACATTGATGAGTCGTACACCCATCGTGTCACGCCCCGTTATTCGTGGATCGCTTTCGGTGACCCGTGTCCGGATCACGCCACCAGACGAAGTGATCGCCAGCACCTCGTCACCTACATGGACGATCAAAGAACCGACAAGGTTGCCGCGATCCTCCGTCACCTTGGCAGCGATGATTCCGTAACCTCCCCGACCTTGGCGACGATATTCCTCGACCTTCGTGCGCTTGATGTACCCCCCGCCGGTCGCGACAACCAGGTCCGCGCCAGGTCGTACGACATCCATCGAGAGCAGCTCATCGCCGTCCCTGAAGCGCATACCGATGACGCCTGAGGTGGCGCGACCCAGTGGGCGCAGTTGCTCGTCCGTGGCCGTGAACCGGATGGACATGGCCTTCCGTGAAACGAGCAGCAAGTCGTCGTCGGGGCTCACCAGCTGCGCTGAGATCAACTCGTCGTCATCGCGGAGGTTGATGGCGATGATCCCCCCGCTGCGCGGGGAGTCGTACTCCTCGAGCCTGGTCTTCTTGACCAGCCCAGCCCGGGTGGCGAGCACGAGATAGGGCGCGACCTGGTAGTCGCGCAGGTCCAGGACCTGGGCGATCCGCTCGTCCGGCTGAAACGCCAGCAGGTTCGCGACGTGCTGCCCGCGGGCGTCCCGGCCGGCGTCGGGGAGTTCGTAGGCTTTCGCGCGATAGACCCGGCCCTTGTTAGTGAAAAACAGCAGCCAATGATGGGTGGTCGTCACGAAGAAATGCTCGACGATGTCGTCCTGCCGCAGGGCCGCACCACGAATACCCTTGCCGCCGCGTTTCTGCGACCGGTAGAGCTCGGTCTTGGTGCGCTTGGCGTAGCCACCTCGGGTAATGGTGACGACGACGTCCTCCTCCGCGATCA
Source organism: Actinomycetes bacterium (assembly GCA_036001885.1). Lineage (GTDB taxonomy): Bacteria > Actinomycetota > Actinomycetes > JAKEEW01 > JAKEEW01 > DASYTV01. The sequence continues at coordinate 10,540 of DASYTV010000098.1, read as the reverse complement.
GATCCTCGTTCGTTACGTCACCGTCGTACGGGATGATCTTGGTACGCCGCTCATCGCCGAACTTCTGCGTCAGCGCGGCCAGCTCTTCGGAGATGATCTGCCGCTGCCGCTCCGGCGATGCGAGGATGTTGCTGTAATCGGCGATCTTCGTCTCCAGCTCGGCGGATTCGTCGAGGAGCCGCTGCCGCTCGAGCGCCGCCAGCCGGCGCAGCTGCATGTCAAGGATCGCGTTGGCCTGGACCTCGTCGATGTCGAGGAGTTCGATCAGGCCGGCCCGGGCGACATCGACGGTGGCACTGCGCCGGATCAGCGCGATGACCTCGTCGATCTGGTCGAGCGCCTTGAGCAAACCGCGCAGGATATGGGCGCGCTTCTCCGCCTCGCGCAGCAGATAGCGGGTGCGCCGCTGGATGACCTCGACCTGGTGGTCGACGTAATAACGGACGAACTCGTCGAGGCGCAGGGTCCGCGGAACGCCGTCGACGAGGGCGAGCATGTTGGCGCCGAAGGTGTCCTGGAGCTGGGTGTGTTTGTAGAGGTTGTTGAGGACGACCTTGGCGACCGCGTTCTGCTTGAGGACGATTACCAGCCGCTGCCCGGATCGAGCCGACGTCTCATCCTTGACGTCGGCGATGCCCTGAACCCGGCCGTCCTTGACCAACTCGGCGATCTTGAGAGCGAGGTTATCCGGGTTCACCTGGTAGGGAAGCTCGCTCACCACCAGGCAGGTGCGCCCACGAATCTCCTCGACCTCGACAACGGCCCGCATAGTGATCGCCCCGCGACCGGTCCGGTATGCGTCCTCGATGCCACGGCGGCCGACGATCAGCGCGGATGTCGGGAAGTCCGGCCCAGGGATCCGCTCCATGAGAGCGGTGAGAAGCTCCTCGCTGCCGGCCCCGAAGTTATCGAGGTACCACTGAATCCCGGCGGCGACCTCTCGGAGGTTGTGCGGCGGAATGCTGGTGGCCATGCCGACAGCGATGCCGGCCGAACCGTTCACCAATAGATTCGGCAGCCGACTCGGGAGGACGACCGGCTCCCGCGACCGCCCGTCGTAGTTGGGCGCGAAATCGACGGTGTCCTGGTCGATACCCCGGACCATCTCCGTCGCCAGCGGCGCCATCCGGCACTCGGTGTATCGCATGGCAGCGGCTGGATCATTACCGGGCGACCCGAAGTTGCCGTTGCCGTCCACGAGCGGATAGCGCAAGGCCCACGGCTGGGCCAGCCGGACCAAGGTGTCGTAGATAGCGCTGTCGCCGTGGGGGTGATAGTTACCCATGACCTCGCCGACGACCCTGGCGCACTTGAAATAGCCACGGTCTGGCCGGTAGCCGCCGTCGTGCATCGCATAGAGGACCCTGCGATGCACGGGTTTCAGGCCGTCGCGTACGTCCGGCAGCGCCCGCGCGACGATGACGCTCATCGCGTAGTCGAGATATGAGCGCTGCATTTCGACCTCGAGCCCGACGGGCTCGATCCGGTCGGTCGCGGGCGTGGTCAGGTCGGTCACGGTGGTCCTTTCGGCTCACGGCTCGGTGTGATGGCGCCGTGAGGCCGGCTAGATGTCGAGGAAACGGACGTCCTTGGCGTTACGCAGGATGAAGCCGCGGCGGGCCTCGACGTCCTCTCCCATGAGTACGGTGAACAGCTCGTCTGCCTGCGCTGCGTCGTCGAGTGTGACCTGAAGCAGGATCCGACGGTCGGGATCCATGGTGGTATCCCACAGCTCCTGGGCCGGCATCTCGCCCAAGCCCTTGAACCGCATCACGCCTTCGTTCTTGCGCGGATCGGACCTGCCCGCGGCGAGACCGGCCTCGATCACTGCGTCGCGTTCCCGCTCCGAGTAGGCGTAGTCGGCCAGATCGCCACGGCGATCCCACTTGATCTTGTACAGCGGCGGCTGGGCGAGGTAGACATGCCCGGCCTCGATGAGTGGCCGCATGAAGCGAAAGAGCAGGGTGAGCAGGAGCGTCCTGATGTGCTGACCGTCGATATCGGCGTCCGCCATCAGGATGATCTTGTGATATCGCAGCTTGCTGATGTCGAAGTCGTCGTGGATCCCAGTGCCGAGTGCGGTAATGAGCGCCTGGACCTCGTTGTTCTGCAGCACCCGGTCGATGCGAGCCTTCTCGACATTGAGGATCTTGCCGCGGATGGGTAGGATCGCCTGGGTCAACGGATCGCGACCACCCTTGGCCGAGCCTCCGGCCGAGTCCCCCTCGACGATGAAGAGCTCGCAGCGAGCCGGATCGGTGAGCTGGCAGTCGGCTAGCTTGCCAGGCAGTGAGCTTGACTCGAGCAGGCCTTTGCGGCGGGTGAGCTCCCGGGCCTTGCGAGCCGCCATCCGGGCGGTCGCGGCCTGGATCGCCTTACGGACGATGTCGGCCGCCTCGCTCGGATTGCGCTCGAACCAGTCGCCGAGATGATCGTTGCAGATCTTCTGGACGAAGGTCTTCGCCTCGGTGTTGCCGAGCTTCGTCTTTGTCTGACCCTCGAACTGCGGCTCGCCAAGCTTGACGGACACGATGGCGGTCAGTCCCTCGCGAATGTCCTCGCCGGCGAGGTTGTCGTCCTTGTCCTTGAGCAGCTTCTTGTCCCGGGCGTACTTGTTGACGATGCTCGTCAGGGCCGCGCGGAAGCCCTCCTCGTGGGTGCCGCCCTCGTGGGTGTTGATCGTGTTGGCGAACGTGTAGACGCTCTCTGAGTATTGAGAGTTCCACTGCATCGCGATCTCGACAGAGATCCGGCGGCCGGTATCCTCCGCGCCGAAGTCGATGACCGTCTTGTGGATCGGCTCACCCTTGCTCGAGTTGAGGTGGCGGACAAAGTCGGCGATGCCACCCTCATAGCGGAAGCGAACCTGGCGCGGCTTGCCATCCTCGTCCTTGGCGTCCGGCCGCTCATCGGTCAGCGAGATGGCGAGGCCCCGGTTCAGGAAGGCCATCTCCTGCAAGCGCCGGGCCAGCGTCTCGAAGGAGTAGTCGATGGTTTCGAAGATCTCCGGATCAGCCCAGAAGGTCACCGTGGTGCCGGTGTCCTCGGTTGGCTCGCCTTTAATGAGATCGGTAACCGGCTTAGACAGCTCGTAGGATTGGTTCCACGTGAAACCATCCCGCATGATCTCAACCTCGAGCCGACTCGAGAGTGCGTTAACGACGGAGACCCCCACGCCATGCAGGCCACCCGAGACTGCATAGCTGCCACCACCGAACTTGCCGCCCGAGTGCAGGGTGGTCAGGACGACCTCAACTGCGGGACGCCTCTCGAGCGGGTGCTCGTCGACGGGGATACCGCGACCGTTGTCCACCACGCGTACCCCGCCGTCGGCGAGGATGACCACATCGATGCGATCGGAATAGCCGGCTAGCGCCTCGTCGACGGAGTTGTCGACGACCTCGTACACCAGGTGGTGGAGGCCGCGCTCACCGGTCGAGCCAACATACATGCTGGGACGCTTGCGTACCGCCTCGAGTCCCTCCAGTACGGTGATCGCACTGGCGTCGTACTGGATGCCGTTGTTGTCGTCGGTCACTATGCCCCTATCAGGCGCAGCCCACGCTAGACCCAGCCGGGCAGGTCGTAAGCCGCGAAGATCGTGAAGACGAGCCTTGACCACGGTTGGTGGCTCGTCGCTTAGCTCCAATTCTACCGGGCTGGCCAGGTAGAAACGGTCCTATGCGGGCTCTGGGTGGGCCCCTGCGCGAAGATCTGCCGGGTGCCGGGTCTCCCCCACGCGGGTGAGCTGTCGGGCCGGACCTGTGGGCGAGGAGCCCGCCCAGCCCAGGAGCGCAGCCACGCCCGAGACGATGCCGGTGGAACACGAGAAACGGGGTTCTGGCGCCTTGTCTTCCGGGATGCCCCGGCCGGCTCGGCGAGGGAACTCGTCGAAGTCCAGGCCGAGACTCTCCTTCCTGCGGAGCTAGCCGTACGTGTCTCGCGGGCCGCGGCCGTCGCGCGCGGCGAGCGGGCCTTTTGCCCAGCTCCGTCGGCCCGGGCCATGGACGATGACCTTGGTCACCGTACCGTGGCCGACTTCCTCGTTAAGACGCCGAACCAAGGTGCCGGCAAGTAGCCGCACCTGTGTCGCCCACGCCGTCGAGTCGGCGATGACGGTCAGCACGCCGTCGGTGTAACTGACCGGCTGGCAGTGAGCGGCGACGTCAGCGCCGACGATCTCGTCCCAGCGTCCGAGGACGCCGCCGACTGCTGCGGGCACCTCCCAGCCGCGTTGGCGGATCAACCGCTCGATCGCTGTCGCAAGGCGCTGCGGATCACGGTCGTCGGGACCGGAACCGCTGCGCGCGGTCTCGCCGGTCGCCCTCCGAGCCCTGTCCCGCTTCGAGGCGAGCCCGCTGCCGGCCTTGCGCGCGGCCGCGCGTGCTGAGGCAAGTGCCGCCTTGGCAGCGTCGACCCCCGACTGGGGGCGCAAACGCCGGCGATCCGGCTCCGCTCTCCCCGGCGTATGGATGCTGTCCGCGTCGTCGGCTAGATCATCAGCTGGCTCATCGAACACGGCGCACCTCGCCGGCCATGACATCAAAACGGGCACCGTCGAGCGATTCGGGAACATCCTCGGGAACCGCCGCGGTGACGATCACCTGCTCAGCATGTCGAACCATTTGCGCCAGGCGCTCCCGCCGTCCGACGTCGAGCTCGGCGAAGACGTCATCGAGCAGCAGGACTGGCTGAGCACCGTCGGCAGCCAGCAGGTCGTACGCAGCCAAGCGCAGTCCTAGGGCATAGGCCCACGCCTCACCATGGCTGGCGTAGCCACGAGCCGGCAGTGGTCCCAGGCGTAGAAGGAGGTCGTCGCGGTGCGGTCCAACGAGGCATACACCACGGTCCAGTTCATCAACTCGTGATGCCGCAGCCTGAGCGAGTAGCGCAGCCTCAACCACCTCGCGGCTGGCCCCAGACGGCAGGTCAGCGCCCAGACTCGACCGATATTCCATGACTACGGGACCGGCGCTGGTCTCGCCGGCAAGCGACTCGTAAGCCTTGTCGACAAGTGGACCAATCGACTGGACAAGCTCGAGCCTTGCCGTCAGTATTTCTGCCCCGATACGGGCCAGATGGGCGTCCCATACGTCCAAGGTCCGCAGGTCAGCGACGGATCTGCCGGCACGGCGTGCTTGCGCTGCGGTCTTCAGCAGCGCGGTCCGCTGCTTAACAACCCTGTCATAGTCATGCCTGACCCCGGCGAACCGCGGCGCTCGAGCGATGAGGAGCTCGTCGAGGTATCTGCGCCGTTCGGCCGGGTCCCCCTTGATCAAAGACAGGTCCTCAGGTGCGAAGGTAACCGTACGGAGAACCCCGAGGACGTCTCTAGAACGCGGGAGCGGTGTCCGGTTGAGGCGCGCGCGGTTCGACCGGCCGACCTGGAGTTCGATTTCCACCACGATCTCCCGATCGTCCTTGACCACGGCGACACGGATGATCGCCCGCTCCCCACCCAGCCTGATCAGTGGCGCGTCGGTGGCCACCCGGTGGCTGCTGAGGGTCGCCACGTAGGAGACGGCCTCAATCAGGTTGGTCTTGCCCTGGCCATTGGGACCGATGAATGCGGACACTCCGGCATCCAAGGTCACGTCGACATGCGGGTAAGACCGAAAGTCGACGAGCTCAATCCGTGCAACGCGCATCCCAGTCCGGTTTCAGGCTGGAGGCTCGTGTTTATCGGCCGTGGCGGAAGCTTCCGGGCTGGGCTCGGCTGCCGGTGCGTCGGTGGTCGCCGCCGTCACCGCATGGCCGCCGAACTGGTTGCGCAACGCGGAGACCACTTTCATGGCCGGCGAGTCCTCCTGGCGGGAGGTGAATCTCGCGAACAACGCGGACGAGATCGCCGGCAGTGGCACGGCATGGTCGATCGCGGCCTCAACTGTCCAGCGGCCCTCGCCGGAGTCTTCTACATAACCGCGGAGCCCGGACAGGTCGGCATTCGCGTCGAGTGCGCGATCGAGCAGTTCGAGCAACCACGAACGAATGACCGTGCCTTCACGCCAGGACTTGAAGATCGCCGGAACGTGCTCCACGACATCTGCAGCCGTGAGGAGCTCGTATCCCTCGGCATACGCCTGCATGAGGCCGTACTCAATACCGTTATGCACCATTTTGGCGAAATGCCCGGCACCAACCTTGCCAGCGTGCACGAAGCCATATGGACCCGCGGGCTTGAGCGTGTCGAGCGCCGGCTGCACGCGTGCAACGTGCTCGGCCGCGCCACCCACCATGAGCCCGTAGCCGTACTCGAGTCCCCAGATGCCTCCGGATACCCCGGCGTCGACAAAACCGATGCCGTGCTTGCTGAGCTCCTCAGCACGCAGGAAGTCGTCAGTCCAGCGGGAGTTGCCACCATCGACGACCACATCGCCGACGGAGAGGTACTCGGTCAGCGACGCGATGGTCTCGGCGGTCGGGGGTCCTGCCGGAACCATCACCCAGACGACCCGAGGGGCAGCGAGCCGCTCGGCCATCTGGTCGAGCCCGGTGACATCACTGATGTGCGGATTGCGGTCGTAACCGACGACGGTGTGCCCGCCGCGGCGCAGGCGCTCCCGCATGTTGCCCCCCATGCGGCCGAGTCCGACCAGACCGATTTCCATCGTTCACCTCACCCGGAGAGGCGCACCGGCATGATCAAATAGCGGTACTCCGCGTCGCGCAGACTGCCGGCCGTCCCCTCAGTCTCCTCCTTGCCGTCCGGATCGGTGCTCGCGCCGGTGAGCACGGCCGGCTTTGTCGTCGTCGTGAAATGAAGCCTGGCGCTCGGGGTCTCCAACGCGTTGAGCCCGTCGAGGAGAAACGTCGGGTTGAAGGCGATCGCGATGTCTTCACCGTCCAGGGTCGCGGGCAGCGCCTCAGATGCTTGAGCGTCGTCGCCCGACCCGGCTTCGAGGACAACCTCACCCTCGCTGAAGGCGAGCCGGACCGGTGTGTTGCGCTCGGCGACCAGCGCCACTCGCTTTACCGCTTCGATGAAGGCATTCCTCTCCACTGTCGCGACCGAGTTGGTCTCGGTGGGAAGCAGCGAGCGGTACTTCACGAATTCACCATCAAGCAGACGCGTAGTAGTACGCCGGCCCTCGGCCTCGAAGCCGACCAGCCCGTCGCCCACACCACCCGAACTGAGAGCGATCGTGACGTCGCCGTCGGCGGCGAGTGCCTTCGCTGTCTCCGCGAGGGTCCGCGCTGGCACCAAGGCCACGGCCGTGAGATCCGGCTGTTCCGGGTGCCACCTCAACTCGCGGACCGCGAGGCGGTAGCGGTCCGTGGCAGCGAGCGTCACCTTATCGTTGTCGATCTCCATGCGGACGCCGGTGAGCAAGGGCAAGGTGTCATCCCTGCCGGCGGCCACAGCCGTCTGGGCGACGGCGGTCGCGAGCAACTCGGCCTGCACGGTCCCCGCGACGGGTGGAAGCTGCGGCAGAGTTGGGTATTCGTCCACGGGCAGCGTCGCCAGCGAGAACCGCGCGCTCCCACACGTAAGCACGACCTTGGAGCCGTCGGTTGCCACATCCACTGGCTGGTCAGGAAGGCTGCGGGAAATGTCGGCGAGGAGGCGGCCCGACACCAGCGCTTTGCCTTCGTCAGCCACCTCGGCGCGGGCTTCCACTCGGGCCGACACCTCGTAGTCGAAGCTGGACAGGACCAACCCCCTCGGGCCGGTCTCCAGCAGCAGCCCGGCGAGGACTGGCACCGAGGGACGCGCAGGAAGACTACGCGCGGTCCACGCGACTGCATCGGCGAGGACATCCCGCTCGACTCTGAACTTCACAGAAACCGCCTCCTGCTGTAGTCACTAAGCCATGTAAACGGCTTCGTGACGGGGTGCCGTGTTTGTCTTTTCGCACACTCACCAGGCTGGCCGCGCCACCCGCGCACGAGTCTTGCTTACCGCAGCGGTCCGACAAGACCCTCCTCCGGTCCTCACATTGCACCGAGGCTGAGAAAGCGTTCCGCGGACGTATCCAGCGGAGCTCACCATGGGTACGCAGCCACGGCCGATGACTTAGCCCGGCACAGAGCGCCGAGCTCATGCCGCCCGATTGGCTCACCATCCGCCGCGCTATCCCCGGGCCTGTTCGGCTCAGCCGACTGAATGAGCTCGGTCGCGACGAGTTCGTTTGCTTGGTTGGCCATCGACCGACATGTCGCGCACCTGTGACGACGGTGCCCATGGCGAACCGATCGGGTCCGGTGGCGGTACGACTGATCATTTGCTCTTGCCAAGCACGCCTGAGACCGCTCACGGCACGCAAGTCTCGGTCGGGCTCGAAGGGATGGTGACTGGCCGTGAGGACTCTAGATCCCGGAGTTGGGTTATCCCCAAGGGCGCCTGTGCCGATGACTTGTCTGTGTTGGGGGACAAAGATATAGACGTACGTCGTCGTAGGTTGTGTGGATGCTGGGGACAACTGCCGAATCCTCAGCTCAAGGTGGGGAACTGTTTCCCCCGCCCCTGCGTATAGGCCTGCGAACGACCGTGGACAGCTGGGGATGACAACGCACCGTCCACAATCGATTCCCAGGTCAGCCCGCATTTCCCACCGAAGTCCACAGGTTTTTCCCCAGGATGTGTATTTGTTCGGCGAGAGGGTCACGTTGGACAGCGACGTAAGCCGTGCCCGAATGGGCACCGACGGAGTCACGGACGGCCCTGCCTCCGGTCTGGCAAGGGGGATGCGGCGCTGAGAGCGCTGTCCGGGAATCCACAATATTCGTCCACAACCTTGTGGATACAGTTGTCGCCCGGCCATGTGGTTCATTGGGCCGGCTCTTCGTTTTTGGCTCACCGTCAGCCTTGCCTGGCCTGCGACTTGATTCTGTTCGTCAGCTCCGTGACCTGGTTATAGATGGACCGGCGCTCGGCCATCAACGACCTGATCTTGCGATCCGCATGCATCACGGTCGTGTGGTCGCGGCCACCAAACTGCTGGCCGATCTTGGGAAGGGAAAGGTCGGTCAGCTCACGGCACAGATACATAGCAATCTGGCGAGCTGTCACGAGAACCCGCGAACGAGACGAGCCGCACAGATCTTCCATGGAGAGGCCGAAGTACGCAGCAGTAGCAGCCATGATCGTGGCAGCGGTGATTTCTGAGCCCTCGCTGTCGGGGATGAGGTCCTTAAGCACGATCTCGGCGAGATTCAGATCGACCGGCTGCCGGTTGAGGCTGGCGAAGGCGGTGACCCGGATCAGCGCTCCCTCGAGCTCTCGAATGTTCGTCGAGATCTTGCTGGCTATGTATTCGAGCACCTCGGGTGGTGCATTGAGCCCTTCCTGTGCGGCCTTCTTGCGCAAGATCGCGATGCGGGTCTCCAGCTCTGGCGGCTGGACGTCGGTGATCAGTCCCCACTCGAAGCGGTTCCGCAGCCGATCGGCCAGCGTGATCAGTTGCTTGGGCGGCCGGTCACTGGAGATCACAATCTGCTTGTTGGCGTTGTGGAGCGTGTTGAAGGTGTGGAAGAACTCCTCCTGGGTCTGCTCCTTGTTTTCCAGGAACTGGATGTCGTCGACGAGGAGGACATCGATATCTCGATAACGACGGCGGAAGCCGTCTGCTTTACCGTCCCTAATCGAGTTGATGAAATCGTTGGTGAATTCCTCAGAGCTGACATAGCGCACCCGGGCCCCGCTGTACAGGCTGCGGACGTAGTGGCCGATCGCGTGCAGCAGGTGGGTCTTGCCCAGGCCGGACTCGCCGTAGATGAAGAGCGGGTTGTACGCCTTCGCAGGTGCTTCTGCCACCGCGACGGCAGCCGCGTGGGCGAACCGGTTGCTGGAGCCGATCACGAAGGTTTCGAAGAGATACTTCGGGTTGAGCCGGGACTCGGCTTCGCGGCGGGTGACCGGTGGCACCAACTCGGCGAGTATGCCACTGGCTGGTCCGGCTCCATTGCTGCCGTCGACCCCGGCCTGGTCGCTCCGCGCGTAGGGTATCGCCTCGTCGAGTGGCGGCCTGGGGCCAGGCGGACTGGCCGATGGATCCTGGCGAGTGGAGCCGTCTCCCTCGGCATTGCCAAGGGCAAGCTCGACCGTCACCGCAATCCTGATCTCCCTGCCGTACTGCTTGGAGAGCGCTTCGGTGATCACTGGTCGCAGTCGGGTCTCGAGAATCTCCTTCGCGAATTCGTTCGGCACCGCGAACAGTGCGGTGTCCTCCACGAGCGCGAGCGGCCGGGAGAGCTGGAGGAAAGCACGCTGCTGCGGCGGAAGGGTGTCGTCGCCGAGTCCCTCCAGCGATCGATTCCAGGCGCTCGCGAGGTCGACTGTCTCGTCCGCCATGGCTCCGGCCCTTCTCGATCGCACGCGTGCAGGCCCCACGGTCGGCCAGTCGTCCACAGCATCGTCCACAAGTTGTGTACGGCTCGTTATGGAAGGCCGAGCGCCCTCGTGGTGCCGGGTAAGCGCACTTTGTGCACGTCGCAGGGCGGCCGAGCGTTGCCGTAGGGACGCCTTGCATGGAGAAGACCCGGCTGGCGGGACGCTAACAACTCCTGGGCGGTCCATCAAGCGGTTGTGCACAGGTCGTTC
>DASYTV010000097.1:0-2223 GCA_036001885.1 Actinomycetes bacterium | reverse complement strand
TGAGCTGAGGGAGCCGCGAGCTGAGGCGGCGCATGGCTGCCAGGTCGTACAACTCGTGTGGCCGACGTGCGCCGAAGAAGACGTACACCGATCGCGGGCTGTCCCAGCGGGCCAGGTCCTCCACGATCGCCTTGATCGGCGCGAGACCGGTGCCACCGGCGACACAAAGGACATCCCGCGGCGACGCGGGGTCGATGACCATGCTGCCGACCGGTGCGCCAAGCCGGATGACATGTCCCGGCTGGGCCTTCCTGACCAGTGCACTGCTCACCCAGCCCACGGATATCGCCTTGACGTGGAACTGGATAAGTCCATCGGCGCGGGGTGCGTTGGCCATTGAATATGGCCGCCAGACTCCGGGAAACCACGGCGTCTCGACGCTGACGTACTGTCCCGGGCGGTAGGGGAACGGCTGGTCAGTGCGGACCGTGATCACGGCGATGTCGTTCGTCCGCCGCTCGTGGGCGACGATCTCGCCCTCCCACCACGCAGGGAGCCGGGCCGCTTTTTCGACACCTGCCACCATGGTCCGGGCTATGAAGCCATATGCCTGAACCCACGCGCTTTCCAGCTCGGGACTCCACAGGGAGCCCGCGAACCTGCGCAACGCCGCGATGAGCGCGCGGCCTACCGCATCGAAGTGCTCCGGCTTGACGTCGAACTTCCGGTGATCCGCGGCGAGTTGCTCGAGGTATGGCACCAGGATCTCGGGCCGATCGAGGTGCTTTGTGATCGCGAGGAGCGCGCTCACCAAACGGTCGCGCTGCGTGTCCATCGCGAGCGGGAACTTCCCGCGGAGCTCGGGATTTTCAACGAAGAGCACCGCGTAGAAATACGCGGTGAAGCGATCGCCGTACGCGGATACGGCGTCAAAACTCTCTCGAATGAGACGAGCGTCCAGGAGGGATCACCACCGAGGACACGTGTAACGGTGAGTGCAACACTCGGACACTATCTGTTACCAGCGCAGTCCGCAGCGGAATCACCCGATTGTCCGCAACCCGCCCCACCCGTTCGCATGAATGGCACCTTCACCCCGACCTATCGACTGAGGGTCGGTGCCCTTCATGCCGCAGGCGGGGGTGTGGGGCGGCGGACTCCGGTCGGCCCTAGTTCGGGTGGGAACCGAAGGTCGTCGGGCGGCGAGTGAAGGGATACGTCGCCCAGTACATTTTGCTGACGGCACCGCTTTGTTCATCACGGACCATCCGCAGCAACTCACCCTGCTCGCGACCGGACACAGTCCGGTAGAGATCGGCGGTCACCTTCTCGAAGACGGCGGGCGGTTTGCTCCGCGGTAGGTCGGTACGGCGCGCGGTGAGCTTCCCGTCCTCGACCGCGAAAACGAACTCGCTCCCCTCCGACCACCAACGGCCAAGCAGCTCCTCGTACTCAGGCGCCACCGGCGGACCGACTCGCCATGCTGTCCGCAGGGCCGGATCCCCATCGACAACGTCCAGCGTGAGCTCCACGGCAAGTTCACCGGGCTCCGCTCCGGCCGATGTGTTCGCGAAGACGACAGCGCCGACCTTCTCCGGCCGCCGGACCGCAAGGCCCGCGACAAAGCCGGGCATCGCTCCGTCGTGCCCGACCAGCACCCGCTCGCCGCGCCGGTGGAGCATGAGCCCGAGTCCCCAGGCGAGCAGCCAACCGTCGAGGTCGAACATCGCCTGCGGGTGACACATCTCGTCCAGCGTGTCGGCTGACAGCACATCGGCGACCGGATCCGCGAGAAACGTTGCCCATCTGCCCAGATCACACGGTGTACTCCAGAGTTCGCCCGCGGGCGCGAACGCAAGGCCGGGGAAGAGCGGCTCAGGCCAGACCCGATCGGCGTAGGGGTCCACGAGGTAACCGTGCGCCCGCGGCGGGACGGCGGCGGTGGTGGTCCGATCCATGCCCAGCGGACTCAGGATGCGGTCGCGAAGCACGTCTGCCCAGGCCGCACCGCGCAGCCGCGCGACCACCTCACCGAGCAGTGAGTACGCGAGATTCGAGTAGTGGAAAGCCCGGCCGGGCGGGAGCACGGCGTCGGTCTGTTCCAGCCCGGACAGCAAGGTCGACAGGTCAGGCCCCTCACCAGACTCCCAGATATCCCCGTGCGGTTCGCGCTGCAGCCCGGAGAAGTGGCACAGCATCCGGCGTATCGACAACCCGCCATGCTTTGTGTCAGGCACGTACTTGCCGAGCTCGTCGTCGAGCGTAAGGAGGCCGTCGTCGCGG
>DASYTV010000096.1:0-4351 GCA_036001885.1 Actinomycetes bacterium | reverse complement strand
GTCGGCGTAGTCCGCAGATGGGACCTCTGAAGGTCTCGTCGGTTCTTCGTAATAGGTCCAAAACGTCACTGCATAGCGGTCGCCCTCGTATACGCGCGGCTCGACGCGAACCTCAAGAGCGGCGACCGGGCTATCGACGTCGGTGAGTCGAGTCGCAAGGTCAACCTCGAGGTTGGTAACCTCACGGCCGGCATAGGCGACTCGAGCAAAGACGTCACACGGGAGTAGCCGCAGTGCGAGTTTGTTCGAGTTGTGCAGAACAATCGCGTCGTTCGTTGGGAGGTCGAGTGCAGTGGCGATTGAGATCGCCGCAGCCATCGCACGCGAGACCTCGGACCCGTCCACCGGACAATCGTGGCATCGAGCGACGACAGCGGGGATGCCAATTCGGTCGCTCCTCCGCCTCAGCGCTGCGCCATGTGGGGCACTCGCCGTGACGTGCGGGTGATCCCAACGGGCCCGGCACCGCGACCGAGTCGGCGATCTGTCGCGGCGACCTCGTAGCAGGGGCACGCATAATCGCCGCCGCGCAGCGCCGCATAATCACGGCCATCGGATCGCGCGAAGCACACGATCGAGTGCGTCGCCAATGCCGGATACCGCTCGGACTTACTCATATGCCGCGGAGTGTGCGTACCCGATCTCGACCTCAGGGAGTCCCGGGCGGGCTCGCCTGCCCAACGCGAGGTTGGGCAGTAACTACGCGTGGGCGAGCGCTCTCATTAGATCCTTTGCACCAGACCTAACAGCGCAGCCACGACGACGTGGTTTACGCAATGTCTGGTTTCTCCTAGGTTGGATGAATCCCGCGTCCGGTGTCCTCGCTCTATGTGCCTCCTTGGGAGTGGGAGTTGTCTCCGAGGATCAGCAAGGAGGGCAAACAGCGGCCCGCGCCGTCGGATGTCACGGCACGAACGTTTGCCGAAGAGCCTCCACGATGCACAACAGGCCGATGAAGGCCACTGGACCACCGCCCCAGACAATCGCGCGGGCAACTTGGCGACTGGCGCCTGCTCTTTGAAGGTCGTTGCGGACAGCAGAGAAGCCGCCATAGGAAGAAGGAAAGGCGACGATCACCAGCGGGCCGTAAACCAGCGTGGCAGGTACGACCATGACCGCCGTCCAACGCGGATCCCCGGCGGTCGAGCCGATCAAGCTGCCGACCAGCCACAACAGCAAGAACCCGCTAAGGGCGCTCGCCTGAATGCCAAACGCGGCTGCCGCCCCGCGGCCGCGTTTGTTCCGCGCCAGGGACACCAGCCGACCGGAGAGTCGCTTCTCGATCCTGATCCCCCAATAAACCGACCAGACCAGCAGACCGATCGCAAGCGCCGAAAACCACGCGACCCTCGACACGCCCCCGAGTCTGACAGGCGATCGTCTGCTGGAGCAGGGAGCGGCAGAATAGATCGCCGGTCGGGAATCCTGCGACCACCACGCTCACCTGCCGCGGACAAGCCGGTCTTACGACGAGCTGAGAATGCTAAGCGGGCCGGATATCCGGGCTCGGTGCGGTACGGCTGGCCACGCTGAGGAGTGAGGTGATGGGTGAGCTACCCGGTGATGTGCCGATGGTGGAACGTGACGTTGTCCGTCTGGTCGTGCTCGACGCCCGCTCTGAGGTGCTGTTGTTCCATACCCGTGACCCGACTTACCCCGAGCTTGGCGTGTGGTGGGAGCTGCCGGGCGGTGGCATCGAGGACGGCGAGACCTACCTGGACGCCGCGATCCGGGAGCTCCGCGAGGAGGCGGGCATCACCGCGGCTCCAGGGCAGGTGGGTTTGCCGACCTGGCGGCGGGATGCGACCTACCGGTATCGGGGGCAGCGCCGGCTGCAGCACGAGCAGGTGGTGATGATTCGGCTAACCGGACTGGGCCCCGCGGTCGACGGGTCGCAGCGGGTCGACTTCGAGAACGAGGACTACTTCGGATTCCGGTGGTGGCCGATCAGCGAGATCGTGCGAAGCGGTGACCGCTTCTACCCCGGTCGACTCCCCACCTTGCTCCCGGCTTTCCTCGCTGGCGAGCAGATCGAAGAACCCTTCGAGGTTTGGTCCTGACCGCAAGGACCTTCGCCAGACCTCGCGCCAGCAGGTGTAAGCGGCTCAAGGTGATCGAGGAGATTTGCTCCTCTACCGGGACGCGGGTTCCGTGACTCCGGCACCCGGGAAGCCTTCGACGAACAGAGGTCGATAACGATGCGGGACAGTGGTCGCACCACGCACTCTCATCCGCAGCTCGGGCTTGTGGTTTCGACGTGTAGAACGGAAACGTGGTCGACGAGGAGGTTCCTCCGGGCGGGAGCGAGGTGGAGGAGAATCCGCCGTGGGATGCTTGGCACCCGCTGGAGGTGGCTGAGCGGCTTGCCGACGTGGACCTGCCGTGGTGCGTTGTTGCCGGCTGGGCGTTGGACCTCTTTCGCGGTCACAAGACTCGCGAACACGAAGACCTTGAGATCGCCGTGCCGGTCGGTCGGTTCGATGTGATCCGGGCTGCACTGGGGGATTTCGAGTTTGAGGTGGTCGGTTCGGGCCGGCGGTGGCCGTTGGACAGCCCGGCGTTTAACGTCATGACCCAGACCTGGGTGCGCGACCCTGATAACGGGGTGTACCGGCTGGACATTTTCCGGGAGCCGCACGAAGGCAATACCTGGATCTGTCGCCGTGAGGAGAGCATCCGGCTGCCGTACGACCAGATCATCCTGACCTCGACCGAGGGAGTGCCCTATCTGGTGCCAGAGATTGTGCTGCTGTTCAAGGCCAAGCACGATCGACCAAAGGACCACGCCGACTTCGCCGCCATCCTGCCCCTGTTGGATCCGACTCAACGGGCCTGGCTGGCCGCGGCCCTCGCTCGGGTGCATCCCGGACATTGCTGGATCAGCGACCTGCGAGGACCGGGGTGAGGCTAGGTCGCGAGGCACAGAACCGTCCGGATCTGCTGCGTACGGAAGCGTCTGCAGCTGGTCGGGTCACGACTTCGGCCAGGCAGCCGGTCAGCGGCACAGTTGCCGGGCGACGCGGGGGGACGGGTCAGCGCTTGAGCAGGGAGAACACGATGAAGCCGGGGTTGACTGACAGCCAGTCGGCGTCGTCGGGGTAACGCTGGCGCATCTCCGCCGACGGCCGGGGTTCGTGCACGCGCTCGATCAGGAAGCCGCTGGCGGTGAACTCGTTGCAGGTCAGCTCGAGCGGTTGGCGCCAGTATGCGACGTCCCAGCCTCGCCGCCAGCGCTCCTGGATCTTTTCGACCGTGAAGTAGCTGCCACCGTGGCGGAGCCAGTCCCCGGTGGGATGGTGGGTCGACACCACCAACCGGCCGCCCTGGCGCAGCACCCGCGCGATCTCACGCAGCGCCGCCACCCGGTCATCGAGATGGTGGATCACCAGCGGCATCACCGCCACGTCGAATTCGCCGTCGCCGGCCCACGACAGCGGCGCTTGCAAATCCTGGCGGTGGAACACCACGGGCCCCCGGACCCGCTCGCGGGCCAGCCGCACCATCTCGGCGCTTGCGTCCACGCCGGCGATGCGGCCGGCGCCGCGGGCCAGCAGTTCCTCCGCGTAAAGCCCCGGGCCGCACCCCAGATCCAGGACCGCCAGGCCGGCCACCGAACCGAGCACGGCAAGCACGGCCGGCCGATCGTAGTAGGCGTTGAACGCCCCGTCGCGCGCGTGTGCCAGGTACTCCTCCGCGAAGTCGTCGTACATGCCAGACCCGTCCGACGAAATACCGACCACGGAACCCAGTCTCCAACGAAACTCCTGGACAAGCCCGGCATCCTCATTTGCCGCTGGTGGCGCGGCTCTGCCGATGTGGGGAGGTCGCGGGCCCGAAGTGGCTCTGGCGATGAGCGGACCTTGTCGGCCTTCGGCCCCCATCCGACCCCGCCTCACCTCGACTTCCGCGACGGAAGCGTCGGTGGCGTGTCGAGCGCGTCGAGTTCGACCCCGGTCGCGGCGAGGACGACGTCACCCGCGAGGTGGACTGCGGCCCGCTGGCCGCCCGCCAGGTCCGCGGTCTCGTACCGCTCAACAGGCCGCGGACCGACCCCCGTCGGATACTCCTCCACCGCTGTCAGCGACCAGGCCACCTCGACCGGAACCGGCGCGAGCGCCGGATCGGTGAGGGCCACCAGCCGTACCCGCGACGCCGTCCCGGCGCGAAGCCCCAGCAGCCGCGCGACCGCGACGAGGAACCCCGGCGACCGGCCCGTGAACCCCGCTGCCGGCGCCGTGCCCTCGCCCGCGTCCTCGCCCGATGCCCCCGTTCGGACCCACACCGTCTCGCCGTCAGCGACGCCCCCGCGCACAACCCAGCCGCCGGCCCGCACCTCGACCCGGATCTGCAA
>DASYTV010000095.1:0-3879 GCA_036001885.1 Actinomycetes bacterium | reverse complement strand
AACACCTCAGCCGCCGCGGGGTTCTCGCCGAGCGAGGCGTGGAGCTGGTCGATCTCGAGCCGCGTGACTCACTCGTCGCCTGCCGACTGCGCCACCCCGACGGCACCGAGGAGATCGTGCAGGCGCGCTATGTGGCGGGCTCCGGGTCGTGAAGAACTTTGTGGATCCCCAGGCGTTGCAAGACCGGCTGCGGGACATGGGCTGGGACTGTCAGATTCGCCGGGACGGCAGCGACTGGATTCGTGGCGAGGCGCGTCCTGCGCAGTACCTCGGCTGACGATGTCCAGGTTGCGCGGGCCCACTGTAATGGAAGGCAAGCGGCCGGCACGCTGGCAAGCTCAAGCACACAGTTGTCTCGTCGTCTTGGCTCGGGATCGCGACCTGGTGGTAACCAGACGACATCCGCACATGGCCGCTGGCCGGTCGTTAGTGCTCGTCGCAGTCAGCATCAAGTGTCGGGTCAATCGTTCGCTCCTCAGCGTGAGCATTTTGGGGACAACGTCGGTGCCTGGTCCGTTGTCTGTTGAGCGTCTCCCGCTTCATTGAAGTCTTCGTCGACGACACCTATGTCAAGACCACCGGTCGCTGGGTTGGCTTGAGGCGGCCGACCCGCGTCCCTGGTCCGGTCTACCGCCGAGGAATACGCTGGTCACCGGGTGCAACAGGGCAGTTGCGGGATGGGGCTGGTGCCCGTGAGGTACGCCCGCACGAGTCCCCGCCGGAGCCACCTTGCTACCGCGGGGATGCTGCTCCCATTGATCGCATCTGGGGCTGGACTGTCCGCGGCTGCCCGCTGGATCTGGTGCACGGTTTGGTGTGTCTGAGAGCGCCGCCGGCCGCGGAAGCTCCCTGCGCTGGGCCGGGTGGTTCAACGGACGGTGCGTGTCTCGATGATGAGCGCCTTCTGTGGGACGCGGTGACCTTCGGGGTTCCAGCCGGGGTTGGTCTTGAGGTCGACGAGCGCGACACGCACGGTCTTGTCGTCGGCCCAGGCCAGCCCGAGATAGTCGACGGGCCGGATGTTTGGGCATTGTGTGGGCGGACAGTCGACGTTGTGGCCGAGTAGCTCATCGGTGTGAATTGTTGGATCCGCGAGGTCCACGATTGTCAGGCGCAGCTCGGGCTCCGGGACCGCCTCCACGACGCCGTAGACGACGGCGGCGAACTCGCCGGTGGGTGATACGCGGACTCCTCGCGTCTCCGAGCAGGCTGGGGGCAGCGGGGTGTCGTGCGGTGGCCGCTGACTAGGTCGATCAGGTCCAGCCGACAGCTGCCGGCGGGGGACGGACCGCTGGCATATGGGCCGACCACGGCCAGGCGGTTGCCGGCCACGTCGGCGCTGGATACCTCCAGGTCGGTCTTGGCGACCAACCGCTCCTGCCCGCTCTGGAGGGCATGCATGACGATCCGCGTCTCTCCACCTTCATGCCGCCCGAGGATTGCAGCGTTCGGTGCCGCCGCAAGAAGACTCGCCTGCTGGACTTCGCGTTCCATCTCCACGGTGCCGTCCGCGTTAACTACGGTCAGGGCGTGGACGGGGGCTTCGCCAGGTGATCCAGCGGATAGGTCGCGGACGCCCAGCACGACGAATCGGCCGCCGGGCAGCGGTTGAGGCATGCCGTCGAGACCCAACCGGTCGACGCCCCCCGTCGGGACCTCCACCACCGATCCGTCGGCGCGTACCTCCTCGGGCCAGCCATTAAGGAACAGCCGTTGCGCTGGTGGACTTGCCGCGGAGTGGTGGGCCGTTTTTGGCGGCTCTCCAACCGTCGAGAGAAGCACGGCTCCCGCCGCGGCCACGGCGACAGCGGCTGCGGCAACGGCGGGCACAAGGCGGCGGCCATACCAGCTTGCTCGCCGGGGAATTGGCTTCAGGATCGGCAGCGATGCAGGCGCCGGCGGTGCCTCCGCGACCAATGCATGAGCAATGCGACGCAGCTCAGCGTCCCCATCGCGAGAAGTGTTGTGGGCTCGCTCGCCAGGTCCCGGACGTTGAGCACGGGTGCGAGCTTCGTGAACTCGATCTTCCGCTGTTGATCCAATCCTGTCCCCCAGTCCTCGCTATGGTGAGAGGCTCTGCAGCCTCAACCTTGGCACGCCGCCAGTCGCACTTATGCACGTCGCCAGACGTTCACTCGCGGCGGCAGAAGCGGCCGACTCAAGCGCCCGTCCGGGCGAATCTGCCGCTGGTAGGGGCGAGCCTTAGCGGCTAGCTGGAGCTGCGTGTCTCACCTGAGTCCGCGGAACACGTTTCCTTCGGTGGAGAGGTAGTTGTTGGCGTAGTCGAAGCGATCGACCTGGCCGAACATCAGGTACCAGTACTTCATCTGCTCCGACCACCAGTAGCCCGAGGTGAGATCGCCGTGAGTGACCGGGTCGGTGGTGACGTTGGTGGCGATGGTCCAGCCGTTGTCGACCCTGGAGGCGGCCTTCTGACGAACGTAGTAGTCGTAGGCCAGCTCGCGGAAGCGTTCCGTTTGGGCGGTGACGAGCCACAGGTTGAACGCGGAGTCGACGTACTCGGGCCGCAGCGCGTTGCCGACGCTGGTGGCGTTGCCGCTGAGCGGGTCGATGCCCTCCGGGAGGATGGGGTAGCGGTCGAGCAGCGACGTCCACGAGTCGAGGTACGCCTCGCCGAGGCTCAGGTAGCCGCTTTGCCCGAGCAGTCCGGCGTAGAAGCTGCCTAGTTCGGATTGTCCGGTGCTGACCAGCGCGCCGGTGTCCTTGTCGACCCGCACGAACCAGAGGTGCTCTGTTGGCTGCCCCGAGGTGCGCAGGTAAACCGCCTCGTGCTCGATGATCGCTGGGGTGAGCACGTCGTACCAGGTCTTGAAGTCCGGGTCGCCGAAGAGATCCCAGCCGTCCCACAGGTACTCGAAGTACGAGTCGACCGGGGGGTGGATCGACGCCGTGGTGTTGAGCCACTCGCCGGTCTCAACGTCGAGGGTGGTGCCCACCAGGTCCAGCGAGGACCGCCGGTCATGGACGGCCTTCATCGCCTTCTTCGCGGCCTGGTAGTACTTGTCGTCGCCGACCAGCCTGGACAGGGTGCCGAACTCGGCGACGATCGTGCCGATCTCGGCCAGGAAGTTGCTGGTGCCGCTCACCTTGCCGTTGGACGGCTTGACGAACCGGTACGGCGCGCCCGTCGGCGACTTGGTGAAGGCCGGCAGCAGCACGTCGGCGATGTCCCGTGCCTGGTCGAGCAGCACCCGCTCACCGGTGGCGAGGTAGCCCGAGAGCAAGCCGCCGACCATTCGAATGTTCGTCTCGAAGATCTGGACGTCCTTGTTGATGCCTCGGAAGTCGAGATTGTCCCTGATCCAGGCCACCCCCTCGGCGAGTTCGTCGTCGAGACCCATCAGGTAGAGGGTGTCCAGCGCCTCCACGATGGTGAGCCCGACCGGGTGGTTCTTGTCGAAAAACTCCCCGAAGGTTCCGCTGACCGGGTGCAGCTCATCGTGCCCCCAGGCCAGCCTCTTGTACGCGTTCCAATTGTGCAGCAGCTCGTTGCGCACATCGTCCGCTGCGTCGGCTGGGACACTCGCCAGGCTGGCCATTCCGGTGCTGAGACGGGCCGCTCCGGCGTACGCGGGAGTCGCGCGCAGCAGGGCGCCCCCGCCGACCGCGGCGCCGCCGGCGGCCAACATGCGAAGCAGTGCCCTCCGTGACATACGGGTCTGGTTTAACATGATCCACTGACCTCCAAGTAGATCGGACGACATCGTTGGCCCACGTCCGGGCTTATCCGAGCGGGTGAGAGGTGTCAACGGCTGGGCGATGGACCTCGACTGGACCGGCACAGCCGGACCTGACCGGCCTGTTCGAAGACTCCGCGCTGCCGATCGCTGCATCCGCTCATCGGCGGGACCGCGCACC
>DASYTV010000094.1:0-10610 GCA_036001885.1 Actinomycetes bacterium | reverse complement strand
GCGTTGCCCCACCGATCGTCGTACGCCAGGAAGTCCCGATAGTCGCGCAACCGGTCGGTGAAGATGACCGCGCCCTTTGCGCCGTAGGCCACGACATAGCCGGGCAGCTCATAGCGATGCAAGATCTCCTCCGCGCCGGTCACCATGATCGACCGTAGGCGCGCGAGGTGCTCGTATGCCTCGTCCGTCAGGATCTCGAGCAAGGTCGCGCGAGCGGCCGCCATGGTCAGCGGGTTCCCGTTGAAGGTGCCGACCTGTTCGTAAACACGGTCGGCGATGAGCTGCATCAGCTCGGTGGTCGCGCCGATCGCGCCGCACGGCACGCCGCCGCCCAGCGCCTTAGCCAGGCAGACGATGTCGGGCACCACTCCGGTCAACTCGACGGCGCCGCCCGCCGCGAGCCCGAGGCCGGTCTTGACCTCGTCGAAGGCGAGGTAGGCGCCGTGTGCGTGCAACAACTCCTTGAGCGCGGCAAGGTAACCGTCGGGTGGCGCGATCAGCCCGATGTTCATCATGAAAGGTTCGATGATCATCCCGGCGATCTCGCCGCGATACTCCGCGAGTGCCCTCTCAACTGCGGCGAGGTCGCCGAACGGCACAACCACGGCCAAGTCCGCGAACGGCTTGGGCAAGGCGGGAATTGACGGCACAGACGCCGGCCGTTCGCGAGGGCCCGCCTCGTCCTCGTCCGGATAGACCGAGATCTGCACGGTGTCGTGGTGACCGTGGTAGCTGCCCTCGACCTTGAGGATCTTCGGGCGGCCCGCGGCGACCCGCATCAGGTGAATGGCGTCCATGGTCGACTCGGTGCCCGAATTGTTGAACCGCCACAGCGGGAGGCGGAAGCGGCGGCTCAGCTCGGCGGACACCGGGATCACGTCGTGTGTGGGTTGCGCGAAGTGGGTCCCCAGTCGGACCCGCTCCGCGACCGCACGTACCACCGCTGGATGGGCGTGCCCGACGACGTTGACGCCGAAGCCGCCGTGCAGGTCGACGTAGTCTGTTCCGTCGGCGTCCCACACGTGGGATCCCTCGCCGCGCTCAATCCATACCGTCCCGGGCGGGGCATCCTGCCAACTGGATGCGACCCCGCCGGCGAGGGTCGCCTTGGCCGTTTCGGTCAGCTGGCGCGACCGCGCCGTCCGGGCCAGGAAGATCCGCTCCTGCTCGTCGATCAGCTTGTCCAGCGCGATGAGATCGGGGGAGTCGTCCGCAGCGTGCAAGGCGGCCGGCATTGACATTGACATCAGCAAGTCCTCACTCATAGATGTGCCAACGGCGGTTGCTTACTGCCGGCGCCCGACGCGGGCCCGGCGGCGATCGGCGAGGATGCGCCGACTTGCCAAATACCCGGCAATGCCGGTCACGCCACCACCCCCGTGGGTGGCCGACGAGCATTGGTAGAGGCCGCGGATCGGCGTGCGGAAATCGGCGTAGCCGGGCGCGGGCCGCAGGTGGAAGAGCTGATCCGGGGACAGCTCGCCGTGGAAGATGTTCCCGCCGACGAGCCCGTAGTCGTGCTCCATCTCGTACGGCCCGATGACCTGCTGGTGCAGGATCGAGCGTTTGAAGTTCGGCGCCAGCTCGGTGTAAAGATCGACGACTCGATCCGCGTACGCCGCCAGTTCGGCCTGGTGCGGCTCGCCGGCCCAGGTGTGCGGCACCCACTGGGTGAACATCGACATGATGTGGGTGCCCTCGGGCGACAGGGTGCGGTCCAGGGTGGACGGGATGACCGAGTCGGAGAACGGCCGCTCGGCAGGGCGGCCCTCGCGGGCGTCCTGGAAGGCCCGCTCGATGTAGTCCAGCGAGTGACAGAGCTCCACCGATCCGCTGAGCCGCTCCGGCGTGAGCCCTGAGTCGGCGGTGAAGTCGGGCAACTCCGACAGCGCGACGTTGATCTTCACGACACCGCTGCGGCTGCGCCACCGTTCGATGTCGGTCACGAAGTCGGCCGGGAGGTGATCACGCCCGACGTGGCGGAGGAAGGTGATGTGCGGATGCGTCGCCGCGACCACCGTCCCGCTGGACAGTTCGGTGCCGTCCCGGAGCGCCACGCCGGTAACCCGGCCGTCGCGGACCAGGATCCGCTCGACCAGTGCGCCGGTCCGGACGACCGCCCCGAATGCCTCGGCCGAGCGCCGGATCGCGTCTGCGACTGCGCCCATCCCGCCGATCGGATAGCCCCACGAGCCGAGCCGCCCGTCCCCGGCGTCCCCGATCGAGTGGTGCATCATGACGTACGCGGTGCCGGGGGCGGCCGGGCCGGCCCAGGTGCCGATCACGCCGTTGATCGCCATGACGCCCTTGACCTGCGGATCTTCGAACCACTCGTCGAGCAGGTCGGAGATGCTCATGGTGAACAGCCGCACCGCGTCGGCGGTCCCGCGTACATCCAGACCGCGCAACCCCCAGGCAACCCGGAGCTGGCCGATCAGGTCGGTGGGCCGCGTCGACCCGACCCGCGGCGGGGCGCGAAGAAGGAGCGGCGCGAGCACGTCGGCCACCCCCTTGAGCCAGGCGTCGTAGCGCGGCATCGCGGCGGCGTCCTTCTTCGAGAACTTGCTCAGCTCCGCGTGATCGATGGCGGGATCCTCGGTCAGCGTGAGCGACCGCCCGTCGGGAAACGGCACATACGTCGGTCCCATCGGGACGACCCGATAGCCGTACTGAGCGAGTCCTAAATCGGCGATGATCTGCGCCGGCATCAAGCTCATCACATAGGACAGCGCGGTCACCTTGAAGTCCGGGCCCCACGGCGTCTCCGTGCGGGCCGCGCCGCCGGTGTCGTCTCGCGCTTCGAGGACGAGCGGGCTCAGTCCGGCCCTCGCCAGATAGGCCGCGGCCACCAGCCCGTTGTGTCCGCCTCCGACGACGATTGCGTCCGGCTCCGCTGGCACGGCGCCCACCCTTCGTAACAGGTGTGGAACAGGTCGCCGAACCTCTTGTCGGCCGACGGCCGCACCATCAGACTAACTGGTCAGTCAGTCAGTGAAGCAAGACCCAATCTCTGGGCGACCAGGGCTGGCCGCCCGCACCGGCTGCTCCCCGGGACGGCGTCCTCCCTGGACCGGACAGAGCCCGTAGGTGACGCTCGGGGTGCGGCTAGCACGGCAGGAGGTAACACCCAGATGACCTTCCATCCACGCGAGCGCGGTAGCGCGAGGCCCGGATTAGGGCGGCGCGACTTCCTGCGCGCAAGCTTGCTCACGACGATCAGCGCCGGATCTCTCGGCTCTCTCCTCGCGGCCTGCGGCGGCGACGGCTCCTCGAACCGACCGCGCGCCTCGGCGGTGCAGCTCTCCCGGCCGGACAACCCGGTGAAGCTGCCGATCTACCAGGACATCCCGGCCATCGCGTCGGGTCTGGAACCGGAGAAGGGCACGCTGCGGGTGCTGAACTACTCCGAGTACAACGGGCCGGACGTGCTCAAGGCGTTCGGGAAGAAGTACGGCGTCAAGGTCCAGGTCACCACCTTCGTCTCGATGGACGAAGGCGTACAGAAGCTGCGCACCCCGGGGGCCAAGTTCGACGTCTTCTATCCGACCACCGATGTCGTCGGCAAGCTCGCCGTGGGCAGGCTGCTGCAGCCGCTCAACAAGTCCTATCTGCCGAACGTCTCCAACGTCTGGGACCAGTTCCTGGACCCGTTCTATGACAAGGGCGCGCAGTACACCGTCCCGCACACGCTCTACACAACCGGCGTTCTCTACCGCGCAGACAGAGTCAAGTCCGTCCCAGCGAACGGCTACGACCTGCTCTGGGACGAGGCGTTCAAGGGCAAGATCTACGTGCTCGATGACGACAGGGAAGCCCTCGGCATGGCGATGCTGCGCAAGGGCATCACGGACATCAACACCGAGGACCCGGCGGTCGTCGATGCCGCGCGGCGGGACCTCGAGGAGCTCATCGGCGGGGTCAACATCAAGATCGGCTCGACGCAGTACAGCACCGTTCCCGAGGGGACGGCGACGATCCACCAGGCGTGGTCGGGCGACGCGGTCAACGCGCAGTACTACCTGCCGGAGGGGACCGGACCCGAGGTCCTCGGATGGTGGTATCCCACGGATCGCCGCGGTGCGATCGGCAACGACATGCTGGCCGTCCCGACGGCGGCGGAGCACCCGGTGCTCGCACACCACTTCATCAACTACATGCTCGACCCGGACAATAGCGTGCCGGACTTCGAGTACACCGGCTACCAGCCGCCGCTGAAGGCGCTGAACCCAGACTCGATGCTCGCCGACGAGTACGTCACGGAGAACCTGGTCGGAGCGGTCATCACCCCGGAGGACTTCGACAAGGGACTGCAACTGCTCCAGCTCACCCCCAAGGGCGAGGCGCTCTGGGACGACGCCTGGGCGAAGTTCAGGTCCGGTGCCTAGGTCCGTACGGAACAGAACGGGGGGAGTGGCGAGTCGCCGGCTCTGGCCGGCACTCGCCGCCCCCGGCGTCGCCTGGCTGCTGCTGCTCTTCCTGGTGCCGTTCTATGCGATCGCGGCGGTCGCCTTCGGCGGCACCGACCCGCTCTTCAACGCGCCATTGCCGGAGTGGAACCCGCTGCACTGGCAGTTCGGGACCATGTCGGAGGTCATCTCCCGGGCGACCACCGGCGACCTCCGTCCGGTCTTCGTCAGGACCTTCTTTTACGTCGCCGCCGCGATGGCGCTGTGCTGCCTGATCGGCTACCCGGTCGCCTACTACGTCGCACGGCTCGCCGGGCGCCGGCGCGGGCTGCTGCTCGCCCTCATCCTCGCGCCCTGGTGGATCAACTACCTGATGCGGATGCTCGCCTGGGTGAACCTGCTCCAGGACGACGGATACGTCAACGACGCGTTGCTAAGACTGCACCTCATCCCGAATCCGGTGCACTGGCTGTCCGGTAACCAGTACTCCGTCGTGCTCGGGCTGGCATACGGCTACGTGCCGTTCTTCATCATTCCGCTCTACGTCACCCTGGACCGGATCGACGGCCGGCTGCTCGAGGCGTCCCGTGACCTCGGCCACGGCATGGTGCGCACCTTCCTGCACGTGACGCTGCCGCTGTCCCGCCAGGGCCTGCTCACCGCAGTGGTCATCACCGCCCTGCCGATGTTCGGCGATTACTACACGAACAACATGCTGTCCGGGTCGCCGACGACAACCATGGTCGGCAACGAGATCGAGTTCTATCTGCTCGGCAGCAGCCAGAAGGAAGTCGGGGCAGCGCTGGTGCTCGTCCTGTCCGGGCTGATGCTCGTGCTGATGGCCTACTACCTGGTGAGCACCCATCGAGCCAGCCGGGAGGTGAGCTGATGCGGCGGGCGAGGCGACGGCCGCGGACCTGGCGACGCCCGTGGGGCCTGGCGACGGTGACCTGGCTCTACATCGCCTGGTCGCTGCTTCCCGTCCTGATCGCCATCCAGTTCTCGTTCAACGCGGGGCGGTCCAGGACGGCATGGCAAGGGTTCTCCTTCCGGTGGTACTGGAAGGACCCGATCAGCTCGGTATGGAACGACCCGACCCTGCACCTCGCGCTGACGAACAGCCTCCGGCTTGCCGCGCTGACGATGATCATCGCAACGCCGCTCGGGGTCGCGCTCGCCCTCGGCCTGACTCGGTGGCGCGGTCGAACGGCGACGGCGTCCAATGCGTTGATGCTGCTGCCGCTCGCCACCCCCGAGATCGTGATGGGCAGCGCGCTCTATCTGGTGTTCACGAATCTCTACACGTCGATCCCGCTCGGCCGGACAGCTCAGCTGCTCGGTCACGTGACCTTTTCCGTGTCGTACGTCGTGGTCATCGTGCGCAGCCGGCTGCTCTCGATCGGCCCGGTGTACGAGGAAGCAGCCCAGGACCTCGGTGCAGCGCCGTTGCAGGCGATCAGGACGATCCTGGTGCCGCTGCTTGCCCCTGCGGTCTTCGCGAGCCTGCTGGTCGTGTTCGCCGCGTCGATCGACGACTTTGTGATCAGCGCCTTCCTGTCGGTCGACGCCTCGTCGGTGACGGTGCCGATCCGGCTCTACAGCGCGGTTAGGCAGGCACCGTCGCCTGCCCTGAATGCGCTCGCCACCCTCATGTTGCTCGGCACGACGCTCGCGCTCCTCCTCGCCTGGGCGGTGCTGCGCCTGCGGCGGCGTACCACCGGCGCCGGAGGTCGTGCGGGCGCATCGAGCGGGGCTCTGCAGGATCTGGCGACCCTCGACATCTGACGGTCTGCAGGCCGGCCCGTTCGTCCATGCGGCGTGCCTGGTAGGTCAGGGCGCGGCCGGCACCGGCTCGTCGGCGACCTGCGGGAGCGAGGGCGCGAGGAGGCGGAGAGCGTCGGCCGGGAAGGTGAGTGTCACCGGCGTTCCCGGGATGTAGATCTCCGCACCCTTGTCATTGGCGACGAGGACTTGCAGCTCAGGGCCGTGCGGCAACCGGACAACCACCTGGGTGACCGGCCCGAGATAGACCAGCCGATCCACCATCGCGGGCACCTGGTTGGCGCCGGTCGGGCCGGCCGTGGCGATCTGGAGCCGCTCGGGCCTAATGACCACGGTGCCGCTGCCCTCAACGGCCTCCGGCTCGCAGGTCGCGACCAGGTCGAACGAGCCGAGCGTGACACGGCGAAGGCCGGCACCGCGGAGATCGCCACATGTCACGTGGAGGAGATTGGCGACGCCAAGGAAGTCGGCGACGAACTCTGTCTGCGGAGCTTCATACACATTCCGCGGCGTCCCACACTGGATGATCTTGCCTCCGCTCATCACGGCAAGCCGGTCGGAGAGCTCGAGCGCCTCCTCCTGATCGTGGGTGACGAAGACGAAGGTGATCCCGACCTCGCGCTGAATCGCGACCAACTCCTGGCGCAGCGACTTGCGCAGCTTCGCATCGAGCGCGCCGAGCGGCTCGTCGAGCAGCAGGACCGAGGGCCGCAGCACGAGCGCGCGGGCGAGGGCGACCCGCTGCTGCTCACCGCCGGAGAGCTGAGCCGGGCGGCGCCTGGCAAGCGCGGTCAGCCGGACCAGCTCGAGCGCGGCACCGACTCTCGCCCGGCGCTGTGCCTTGTCGACGTCTTTGCGCCAGCGCAGACCGTAGGCGACGTTGTCCTCGACTGAGAGATGTGGGAAGAGCGCGTAGCTCTGGAAGACGGTGTTGACCGGTCGGCGATGTGGCGGGACGTCCGTGACGTCCGCACCGTCCAGGAGCACCTGGCCGTCCGTCGGCCGTTCGAATCCGGCGATCATGCGCAGCGTCGTGGTCTTGCCGCAGCCGCTAGGACCCAAGAGCGAGAAGAACTCGCCGCTCGCAATCTCCAGGTCGATGCCGTCGACCGCCACCTGGTCGTCGAAGACACACCGGAGGTTGAGCAGCTCGATCCGGCCACCTTGTCCGCGCAGGGCCTCAGCGGCCGGGGCCTCAGGCAGCTGGGCCTGCGGACGCGCCGACGCAACCCGACGATCTCGGGCCATCTCCGGCTGCTCGGGCGCAGCTGAGCGTGGCTCTCGAGTCTCCTGGCCGACCGGCGCGAGGGAGCGGCCCCCCGATGCCTCAGACTGCGTCGCCATGC
Organism: Actinomycetes bacterium; assembly: GCA_036001885.1. GTDB lineage: Bacteria > Actinomycetota > Actinomycetes > JAKEEW01 > JAKEEW01 > DASYTV01. Next base: position 3,076 of record DASYTV010000094.1, on the reverse strand, counting down.
GGCGGAGTCTAGGAGCCGCACCGGCTGCTTGGAATAGGTGCGCTGAAACTCACTGACTGACTGACCAACAAGTGAACGCCACCGGCCGGTAGGCTTTGGCTCCGTGACGAGCGCCACTCCACGCAGGACAAAGCGCACCGAACAGCTTGTCGCCCGCCGCGCGGCCTTGCTCGAGGCGGCCGAGCGGGTCGCCCTCGAACGCGGCCTCGCCGCAGCCAGGGTCGCCGATGTCGCGGCCGCGACCGATGTGAGCCCCGGTCTCGTCCACTATCACTTCAGCTCCAAAGACGACCTGTTCGTCGAGATGCTTCGCGCCGCCGCCGACCGGGAGCTGACCAGCGTGCAGCGGATCGCAGACGGGCCGGGAAGTGCATTGAGCAAGCTGGACAGAGTTCTTCGCGAGTTCGTACCGACCAGGAGCGACGATCAAAGCTGGGTGCTGTGGATCGATGCGTGGGCCGCCGCGCTGCGCGACGAAGCACTGCGGAAGATCATCACCGAGCTGGACAACGCCTGGATCGACGTGGTCGAGCAAGTGCTCAGGGATGGTGCGGCGTCCGGCGAGTTCCGCTGCCCGGACCCGAGCGGCTCGGCGCTCCGGCTGTCAGCCTTGATCGACGGTCTGGGCATCCGGATGTCTCTCCAAGACAGGCAGTCCCGCCGGGCCGCGCTCCAGCACGCCCGACTGACCGCCGCTCGTGAGATCGGCGTCGACGTCGAGGATTTCCCCAGGCGCTAGCTTGCTGCCACTGCCCGGGCGTACCTGCTCACGGCATGCAGAACGGGCCGAGTCAGGGACACACGAGGACCTCGTGGCCGCCTGCTGCCTGCAACGCCAGCAGGAGCAAGCTCGCGCATCAGTTCGCGCCGGAAGGCGTGATAGTCGACCTCCATCGCGTGCCGGGGCGACGGATCGAACCGATACCGCGGATGGGCGACCTCGTGACGGATGCGTGTGGCGATGTCGGCCGGGCGTTCCAGCCGGCCGCTGATTTGCAGCGCCGCGATGCGCCCCTGGTAGTCGGCGAGCCGCCAGATGCAGCCGACGGACTGGAACAGCCCGATGAAGAACAGGCTGGGAATCGTCGGATGCATCATCCTCAGATAGAACGGCAGCGGCTTGGCCGTGTCCCAGTCGGCGACCTGCTTGGACAGGAACGGGAAGCTGGTGCGAAAGCCGGTCCCGAAGATGATGGTGTCGAATTCCTTCCGCGTGCCGTCGGTGAAGTGGACGGTGCGTCCGTCGAAGCGCTCGATACCGTGGCGCGCGACGAGCAGGCCCTGGCGTAGCGCCTCGAGGACGTTGCAGTTCACGGTTGGATGTTTCTCGAGCGGCGGGTGCGTCGGTGTCTGCAGCCCGTAGTCCTCCCACCTGCCGATCCTGAGTCGCAGCCACAGCTTGAGGGCCGACTGGAGCAGCGGCGCTGGAATCTTGCCCTCCCAGAACGCATAGACGACGTCGATCGGCTGCCCGAACATGAGCTTCGGAAAGAAGTAGGTTCCCTCGCGCATGCTGAGCTCGGCGCGCGAGGCGAGGCGGGCGACATCAACCGCAATGTCGGCCGCGGAGTTGCCCGCCCCCACCACGAGCACGCGCTGGCCGCGGAATGGGTCAGGGCGCTTGTAGGTCGAGGAGTGAATGATCTTGCCGGTGAACGTACCCGGATACGCAGGGACGAACGCCTCGCGGTGGTGCCCTGAGCAGACCAGCAAGCTGTCGAAGCGCTCCGCCCTCGATGTGCCGTTCGCGATCACGCGAACCGTCCACCGGCCGTCGCCGTCCAGCGTGCAGCGCTCGACATGTGAGCCGAGGCGGATGTGCGGCGCGAGCTGAAATGCCCTCGCATAGTCGGTGAGGTAGGCAAGCACCTGCCGGTGCGAGGGGAAGTCTGGATAGTCCATCGGCATCGGAAAGTCGTCGAATGACGACATGCGCCGCGACGAGATGACGTGCGAGCGCTCATGGACGCTGATCCGATGGGGGTCGTCGGTGTACGCCCAGTTGCCACCGATGCCGCCGCTCTCCTCGTAACAAACGACGTTGCGGCAGCCGGCTTGTAACACGTTCTTCAGCGCAGTCAGGCCGCAGGGCCCTGCGCCGATCACGCAGATCCGCTTTTGGCCGAAGGATGGGTGGGCCGCAGTCATCGAGGTGCCGATCAGATGCGGAAGGCGACGAGGGTCGCAGCGAGCACAACAGTCGCGAGCGAAAGGAGCCGCAGTCCGGTCTCGGCAGGGGCGGTGAGTCGCCCGGCGTCGAGCCGTTCTCTCCTCCCGTCGGCGAGCTCGAGCTCGCCGCGAACAGCGACCACCCTGCGTCGCACGTAACGCACGTGAGTCGAGAGCACGCGCTGAGCCAGCGAGAGCAACACCGCAAAGACCGCGGCGAGCACCGTTACGCCGCGTACGTCGCCCGCGACGGCCGCGTAGCCGGCCAGCGCGGGGAAGCCGCCCCAGGCGAGCCCGAACCACGCGTCCGAATGGAAGACCCCCCCACCGAGCTCGAGGTTGTACGCCAGCACCAGGAAGAGTCCGACGGGGACGAGGAGCGCGAGCCAGGCCTTGAAGGTCAGCGCGCCCACGATGCCGATCGCGCAGGCGCCCGCGATCGAGACACCGGCGAGTGCTGCGAGGACTCCGTCGGGGATCTTCGTCTGCAGCGGGCGCCCGTTCAGCTCGTCGAGGGCGTGCGCACCGACTCCGACCGCGAGGGCGAACGCGGTGACGGCGGCGCCGAGCCGTTGCCAGGAGACGACGGACGCGAGGCAGCCGCCGATGACGACGTATGACAGATGCCACGCCGTGTAGGGAGGGTGCAGTAGCGTCACATAGTCTCGCCAGCCGCCGCGCGCGAGCGCGTACCAGGAAGGACGGGAGACCGGCTGAACGGGTGGCGTCATGACGCCTCGGGCCAGACGTTCGGGCGGCTCATGTTTTCCGTCCCCACATGACGACGGCGGCGCCGAAGCTCAGCCGCCTCGCCTCGACCTGGTGGAGCCCCGCTGCGTGCCACCACTCGAGCTGGCGCTCGAGCGGGTGACGTTCCCAGAAGTCGCGGATCGACCCTCCGAGGAAG
>DASYTV010000093.1:0-1568 GCA_036001885.1 Actinomycetes bacterium | reverse complement strand
CCCGCGGCGAGCAGCCCGGCGGCGCTGAGCAGCCTCCTGCTACGGCGAGACCTTTCGGTCGGCTGGTTCTCGTGCATCGTCTCCTCCTTCTCGTTGCCGCCTTCGGACGACGGCCGTCGAGACGATGCTGTGTCGCGAAGCTCTCGATTCCCTCTGTGTCATGGGCTTGCCGGTCATCCCGACGGTGGCTTCATGACGTAGCCCACGCCGCGAACGGTCTGGATCAGCGGTTTCCGGCCGGCCTCGATCTTCTTGCGCAGATTGCTGATGGAGAGCTCGACGACGTGCTCCTGTACGCCGAAATCGTCGTCCCAGACTCGGTCGAGGATCTGGGCCTTCGACAGCACTCGACGGGAGTTGCGCATGAGCAGGCGCAGTACCTCGAACTCTGTCGGGGTGAGATCGATCGGGTCACCCCCACGCCGGACCTCATGCGCGTCCTCGTTCATGGTCAGGTCCGCGACCGCGAGGTGGTGATCGCCGTCGTGGGCCCTAGCCAGCCCGGATCGGCGGAGCAACCCGCGGAGCCGAGCGACCACCTCTTCGAGGCTGAACGGCTTGGTCACGTAGTCGTCGGCGCCAGCGGCAATGCCCGCGATCCGGTCCGCTGCCGCATCGCGGGCCGAGAGGAACAGGACGCATACCCGCGGCGAGTGGGTGCGCAACCGGCGCAGCACCTCCAGCCCGCCGAAGTCCGGGAGCGTCACATCGAGGACGACGGCGTCCGGATGGAACTCCTGCGCTGCGCGGATCGCGGCGCGCCCGTCTCCCGCTACCACGACCTCCCATCCGTCGTCGCGGAAGGCCTTGGCCAGCACCTCGGTCACGCTGAGCTCATCGTCCACGACCAGGACGCGCACTGGCGCGCCGTCCACCCGGGTCCACTCTCGGGCGGCTTGGATGGCGGTGAATCCGCGCGCGCGCTCTCTGTCGACACTCATCACCGGCTCAGGGTCGCGGCCGTTGCTGTGCCCACCCTGTGCGTCGGCCATGAACTAGTTGAGACGACCGCGCTCCGATGAGTCATCTGCCCCCGTCCCGAGACTCGACTGCACATTTCCACCAGAACCAGAGATCATGATCCCCCGCCGTTTGCGCGACGCCGCTGCGGTCCTCACATCCCAAAACCCCCGCGTGCCTGGCTGAAACGGTCCTCGCAAGGAGCCGATGATCTTGTTCCGGGCGGGCGGGCGGGCGGGTACGTCACGATCTGGGTGTAACCCGTGACGCTTTGCACTCAGCGTGGAACCTTGACGGCGTGAGGACCGTCTGACGGGCGGTCGGTTGGAGAGGCGGAGTCTGGCATGCGCGGCAGAGCGGGCAGGGTGCTTGCTCTTCTCGCGAGTGGTCTGGCGATTCTTCTCGCGGCCGCGCTGGTCGCCGGCTGTGGTTCTGAGGTGAGCGGTGGCGGACCCGCCGACGATGCAGGGTCGGGCCGCTCGACCCAGTCGATGAAGCCGAGCGCAAGCAGCGAGCCCCCGCCCGTGATCGTTTCGTACGCCGGCAAGCAGGTGTCGCTGCGTCCCGGTACGTACTGCTGGACCGTCGAGAGCGCGAGTTCGGCCGGC
>DASYTV010000092.1:0-6235 GCA_036001885.1 Actinomycetes bacterium | reverse complement strand
GCGGCAAGCACGAGAGCCCGGTTGGTCAACGACTTCGAACCGGGTACCGCCACCGTCGCATCGACGGGCCGAGCAGCCGTCGGCGCGTCCCAGTGCCCCACGGGCCCAACCTACCGGGATCTTCGGCCGTCCCCGCTCCTCGCTCAGGGCGAGAGGCGGTGCAGGTCGCGCGGGAAGAGGGTCACCTCCCTGATGTTGGCCGCCCCCACAAGGCGTGCCACCCATCGCTCGAGCCCGATCGCGAAGCCGCCGTGTGGCGGCATGCCGTACTTGAACGCGGCGAGGTAGCCCTCGTAGGGCCCGGGCTCCTGGCCGGCCGCGGCCAGCGCCGCAATGTAGTCCTCGTAGATGTGCAGCCGCTGCCCGCCAGTCACCAGCTCGAGGCCGCGAAAGAGCAGGTCGAAGGAGTTGGAGTACTCCGGCCGCGCCGGATCAGGATGGGTGTAGAACGGCCGCTTGACCATCGGATAGCCGGTGACAGCCACAAAGTCGGAGCCGTGCTCCTTCATCGCCCAGTCCGAAATCCACCGCTCGTGCGCTGGCGCGAGGTCCGGCTCTGCCGACAGGTCCTCGCCGATGTCCTCACCGACCATCGCGAGCGCATCTGCGAAGAGCACCGACGGGATCGATTCGGGTACGGCCGGCAAGGAGACGTCGAGCAGGTCGACTTCCGCCGTGCACCGTGCGCCGACCTCGGCCACCATGCCGGCGACCGCGTCCCGCAGGACGGCGATGACGTCGAAATGGTCGGTGATGAAGCCGAGCTCCGCGTCGAGCGAGGTGTACTGCGCGAGGTGCCGTGCCGTGTCGTGAGGCTCCGCCCGGAACACCGGCCCGACCTCGTACACCCGCTCGAACACCCCCACCAGCATCTGCTTGTACAGCTGCGGGCTCTGGGCGAGATAGGCCTGCTGGCCGAAGTAGTCGATGGCGAAGACGTTCGCGCCGCTCTCCGTCGCGGATGCGACGATCTTGGGCGTGTGTATCGCAACGAATCCCTGCGCCTCGAGTGCCCTGCGGAATCCCGCGACGGACGCCGCGGCAATCAGATGCGGCGCTGCCAACCGCGGGTGCCGTAGCGCGACTGCCGCGTTGTCCAGGATCGTCGGCAGCGACGCGGTGACGACCGGGCGGTAGAGGTCGAACGGCGGCGGCTCCGCGATCGAGGACAGCAGCGAGATCTCCGGGTCGACCACCTCGACACCGCCCGGCGCCGCGGGGTTGGCGACCGCGGTTCCGATCACATCGACAACGGTCTCCTCGCCGATCTCGGCGACCGCCGCCCTCGTGTCGTCGTCACGTACGACGACCTGAGCGAGCCCGGAGCGGTCGCGCAGTATGAGGAACGAAACCGCGGCCAGCTGCCGGCGCCGGTGCACCCACCCCGCCACCCGTACGCGGCGACCCGCGGACTGTGCCAGCTCAGCCGACAGGGTCCGCGGCATGCCGTCGTCCGCTGGGGCTCCTCCTCGATCTCCGGAGCCGCGCACGGTTGGGCCGTCGGCGTGCGTCACACCGCCGCACGGTACTCGACCGATCAGGCCGAACCAGCCTCGCGGTCGCATGAAGGGCACCCTCACCCCATGAGTTCGGGTTAGGGTGCCCTTCTTGCTGTCAGGTTCGGGCTGAAGGTGCCCCTCTCGCTGTCAGGCGGGGCCAGGTTGTCTTCACCCCTGCTGGCGGGCAACCTCAATCCGGGCTCCGCGCCCACACGACATGTCGGGGCTCCGTGGCAGGCTGGGCGGCATGTGCGGGCGATATGCGTCGACACGAGACCCTGGCGATCTCGTGGACGAGTTCGAGATCCAACAGGTCGCCGATGACCTCGAACCCATCGGGGCCAACTACAACGTCGCCCCGACCAACTCGGTCTATGCGGTCGTTGAGCGACTGCCGCGCAACGACGACGGGAAGGTGCTCGAGCAGGCCGACGGCGTGCGGCAGCTGCGCGTTGTGACCTGGGGGCTGGTTCCCTCGTGGGCCAAGGACCCGAAGACCGGCTACAAAATGATCAACGCTCGGATGGAGTCGGTCGCGGAGAAGCCGGCATTCCGGCGGGCGTTCGCGGCTCGCCGATGCCTCATCCCCGCCGACGGCTACTACGAGTGGTACGGCGAGAAGGGCTCGAAGCAGCCCTACTTCATCCAACCCAGGGACGGCTCGATCCTCGCCATGGCCGGCCTCTACGAGTTCTGGCGCGACGATAAGCGTCCGAAGGACGACCCGCTCGCCTGGCTGGTGACCTGTGCGGTTATCACGACGACGGCCGAGGACGAGCTAGGCCATATCCACGACCGGATGCCGATGTTCGTCGAGCGAGACCGCTACCGCACCTGGCTTGATCCACACGTCGATGACCAGGACGAGCTGCGGGCCCTCCTTGTCCCGGCCTCACCCGGCCGGCTGGAGGCCTATCCGGTGTCGACCCTCGTCAACGGCGTCGACAACAACGGGCCCGAGCTGCTCGACCGCATCCGCGACGACGAGGTCATCGCGAAGGACGCTCCACCCACCCTCTTCTAAGCGGAGCCCCGCGCTGCGAGGACGGCCGGCTTCCGTGGGAGGCTGCCGTTCGTGCCCACGGTTCTGGCCATTCCGACCAGCGTTGGAGAGGCGCGAGCGACAGTTCATCCAGCGTCGGGCGATCGCAAAGCCGTGCTCGTCCTGGGCCACGGCGCAGGCGGAGGCATCGGTGCGGCCGATCTCGTCGCCCTGGCCCAACGGCTGCCGTCGCAGGGCATTACCGTTGTCCGCGTTGAGCAGCCCTGGCGGGTCGCCGGCAGGAAGGCCGCGGCGCGACCGCCCGTCCTCGATGCCGCGTGGCAAGAGATCATCCCGGCCTTGCGTCGCCGGCGTCAGCTTGCCCGACTACGACTGATCGTTGGTGGGCGCAGCGCCGGCGCCCGAGTCGCATGCCGGACCGCGAGGGCGACCGGCGCCACCGGTGTGCTCGCCCTTGCGTTTCCGCTTCATCTGCCAGGGCGGCCGGAGCAATCGAGAGCCGCGGAGTTGTTGGGCGCCGGAGTGCCGACTCTGGTCATCCAAGGCGAGCGCGACTCCTTCGGCGGACCGGACGAATTCCCGCCAGGTCCGTACGAAATGATCCGTGTACCAGGTGCCGATCACGGGCTGGCCGTCCCCAAGACCGCGCCGCTGAGCCGGGCAGCCGTCCTTGATCTCGTCGTCGCCGCCACTGGTGAGTGGGTGAAGCGTGTGGTGGACTGAGATCGCTACGCAGGTGAACTGAGGTGAATTGGAACCAGAGCCCCTGCTTGGGAGAGCTCCTCCGCCGGGACACCGACCTTGATCAGGGAAATGATGGCGCGACCGGGAATCGCCAGCCCGGTTGTGACTGTTGATGATCGATGACACGGTTTTCTGTACCGAGGGAGGCACTGACCCGGCATGCTCGCCGACAGCGCCAGGCGCATGTCCCCGCTGGATCTGCCTGAATGGCCGGTCGGCGGCGGATCGGCTCACCGACTATCCTCCAGGTCCGTAGTGGGTATGTCTGTACCCATGGTCCGGCGTGGTGGCGCTGGGGCGGACTCCGAGGAGGTGGGTACGGTCGCCGAGACGGAGGACGAGCGCACTGCGAGATTCGAGCGGGACGCGCTCCAGTACCTCGACCAGCTCTATTCCGCCGCCCTGCGGATGACCCGCAACCCCGCGGACGCCGAGGACCTGGTCCAGGAGACTTACGCGAAGGCCTACGGATCGTTTCACCAGTTCCAAGAGGGCACGAATCTCAAGGCCTGGCTGTACCGGATCCTGACAAATACCTTCATCAACTCCTACCGCAAGCGGCAGCGCGAGCCGCAGCAGAGCGGGACGGAGGAGATCGAGGACTGGCAGCTTGCGCGCGCGGCGACCCACACCTCGGCCGGTCTGAAGTCGGCCGAGGCCGAAGCGCTGGAGCATCTGCCCGACTCCGATGTGAAGACTGCACTCCAGAGCATCCCCGAGGAATTCCGCATGGCGGTGTATCTGGCCGACGTCGAGGGTTTCGCATACCGGGAAATCGCCGAAATCATGGGCACCCCGATCGGCACGGTCATGTCGCGGTTGCATCGCGGCCGGCGCCAGCTCCGGGTGCTGCTGGAGGGATACGCACGCGAGCGCGGCATGGTGCCCGCCGATGCAGGAAAGGACGCGGGCGCATGAGCGAGCGGCGGCAAGGGAACCCGCCCGACAGCGGGCCGTGGTCCATGGCTGCGCGAGACTCTGGCGAGGTGGCTCCATGAGCTGCGGAAAGCCGCACGAGGTTCCGTGCAACGAGGTTCTCGACGCGGTGTACGAGTATCTCGACAACGAGATACCGGACCCGGGCCGATGCGCCCAGATCAAGCTGCACCTCGACGAGTGCGGGCCGTGCCTGGAGAAGTACGGGCTCGAGCAGATCGTGAAGCAGCTCGTGCAGCGCAGCTGCGGTCATGACGAGGTGCCGCCAGGGTTGCGCGGCAAGGTGCTCGCCAGGATCCGAGAGGTCAGGGTCACGGTCGAGATCGACTCGCCCGAGAGGTAGCAGAGCGCCGCTGTACTAGATCCTCGGTGCCCGGTTGCGGGGCTCCAGCGGCGGGACTTGACCCCACGGCCGCTTCGTCTCGACCTCTATCCACGATCGACGATGGCGATCGTTGGGAATCCGACACCGTTAACGCCGACGAGGTTGTTGAGCACGTCGTCTCGAGGCTGGCCCAGGACTCCGGTGTGCTTCGCACCAGACACGGTGACCGGCTCATATTGCTGTACGGCCGGGGCGTTGCCGCGGTTGAGGTGGCGCCGCGCGGCGCGGTGCTGTGAGCGGCGTCGGCGCTGCAGGATATGAGACCGGGTGACGTCTCGAACCGTCGGCTCCCGCGACAACCGCGGCTACGCCCAGTGCCGACGGGATGTCCTTATTTGCCGCTAGTCGCGCGTTGGCAGCTCAGCGGGTGGGGCACATCCGACTCTGCCGAATTGAGGATGTGTGATCCGACATGAGTCGACGTACCTCGCCGCTCTCGACGGCCGCTTTGGCGCCCGGCTCTAGAGGCGGGCGGCCGACCAGACGTAGGTGCCACACAGGCTCCGAACGGTGCCGCCAGACCTGTCGATTGCCGCCCGTAGAGCGTCTTGCAACCTGGGAAGTCGATCCTTCCCCAGGCGCTGATGGTCGCTGAACGTCGCTAGCATCGCGACCCATTCGTTCGCGCTGAGTTCGCGAGTCCATCGGTAGGTACGTGGCTCACCCGGGGTGAAGTGGTCGCTTCCCATGAAGGGATCCAGGTCGGGAGACCCGGTCCGATCGCGCCCGAGTACCTCCAGCTCAGGAGCGCACGCCGCGTACATCCGCTCCAACCTCTTCAGCAGGGACTCCTCGAGCGCGTGATAGTTCCAGAACAGCGCGACGGTGCCACCGGGAGTCAGGACCGATGCGGCTTTGGGTAGGCCGATGGCGGGGTTCACCCAATGCCAAGCGTGCCCGGCTGTGAGGAGGTCGGAGGTACGACCTGCGGGGTCCCAAGCCTCGAAGGTCGCCAGGGCGATCGGAACTCGATGCCTGCGGGCCACTGCGGCCATTGCTTCGTCCGGTTCGACACCAAGCACTCGTAGTCCGCGGTCGATCAGCGGTCGCGCCGCCTTGCCGGTTCCGCACCCGACATCCAGGACGTCGGCGGGTTCTAGCGCCATTAGATCGTCGATGAACGCGGCGGGATAATCGGGACGTAGCCTGTCGTACTGCTCCGGCATCGAGCCGAAAGACTCGGCACGATCCCGGTCCCCGTGCAGTCCTTCCAAGGGCACCGTGACATGGTCTCACCAGCCACGAACGTGCGCATCTGCCGCTGGTGGCGCGGCTCTGTCGATGTGGGGAGGTCGCGGGCCCGAAGTGGCTCGGGCGATGAGCGGACCTTGTCGGCCTTCGGATCCCCATCTGACCCCGCCTCACCTCGACTTCCGCGACGGAAGCGTTGGTGGCGTGTCGAGCGCGTCGAGCTCGACCCCGGTCGCGGCGAGCACGACGTCACCCGCGAGGTGGACTGCGGCCCGCTGGCCGCCCGCCAGGTCCGCGGTCTCGTATCGCTCAACAGGCCGCGGACCGACCCCCGTCGGATACTCCTCCACCGCTGTCAGCGACCAGGCCACCTCGACCGGAACCGGCGCGAGCGCCGGATCGGTGAGGGCGACCAGCCGTACCCGCGACGACGTCCCGGCGCGAAGCCCCAGCAGCCGCGCGACCGCGACGAGGAAC
>DASYTV010000091.1:0-9037 GCA_036001885.1 Actinomycetes bacterium | reverse complement strand
TTGGAACCGCAGACCGAGCAGAAGTACTACGCCCCCGGCGTGGGCGAACTAGCCGAACGTGTCGTCATGGGTCATCACGAAGAGTTCCAGCTCGTCCAGGTGACGCACTAGACGCTGCGGGGTCGGGGAATGCCCCGGGGTGCCCCGTATACCCCAGGCGCGGAAACCAGGGGCTGTCACCGATGTGTATCTCACCTCGCTGCCGCCTTACTTAGTAGACGAGCGAGGGACGAGGCGTGAACGCCGGAGCTCTCGGACTTGATCGAGAGAGGGTGTTCACGATGCGCCAGATCCAGATCCGGAAACCGACGAAACGGACGACCGTCAAAGAGCTGGATCTGCGGTCTCCATCAGGCCGCCTCCTGCCGTTCTGAGGCCATGGGTTGTACCTACCCTGTCGGGCGCGACCGTCGCGGGCGCTCAAGCATCGCCACGTCCAGCTCGCCGTCAGCCGGCCGGCTCACCGTTCGACTGGCGCGATGCCCCGGCCGGTGCCATGCCACGATTTCCGTCGAAAGGAAACGGCGGCATGGTCAGCGGCAGCGCGGCCAGTTGCATCAACAGCAGCAAGTTGTCATCACCGGCAATCCGGTTGAGCCGAAGGCGACCACAGTCGGTACATCGGTGGATGAGGACCCACCGGCCCTCCCCGCGAACGGTGACGGCGATCGGCTCCATCCCGCCGGAGCAGGTAGCGCTCCGATCACCGGGGACGTTGCGATCGAGGTGCCTGGACCAAAGGCAGGCGGGGCAGTGATTGCGATGGGATGTGCCAGGCGCGTCGTTGGATACGGCTACGCCGCAGTGCGAGCACTGGAAGGAGCGTGAGAACGCCAAAACAAGGGACCTCTCGGAGCGAAGGCGATTGCCGACGCAAGCGGTCGGCTCAGGACGAACATGCTCGCCTCCTCTCGTCGATCCGGTCAGGGTGCCGTGTCAGCAGACCACGCCGGTCCTGTCGGCGTCAAAGCAATATCGCGCACGCCCCCACGCTGGCGTGGCGGCCGTTCCGTCGGGCGGATCAGGGCAACGGGCGGATCTTCACGGCGGTGCCATAGGCACATATCTCTTGCCAGCCCCCGCCGATCTCCGTCGCATCGAAGCGCATCGCCAGAACGGCGTCCGCGCCGCGATCCGTGGCTTCCTCGACCAGCCGCTGCTGGGCCTGCAGCCGGCTATCGATCAGCATCTTCGTCTGTCCGCGCAGTTCGCCGCCGACCAGGGATTTGAGTCCGGCGCCAACCTGGGAGCCGATGTGGCGGGAGCGCACTGTAAGCCCGAACACCTCGCCGATCACTTCAGTCACCTGGAAGCCTGGCAGGTCGTTCATCGTAGAAACGATCATGCGGTCCTCCTCTGAGCACTAGGTCTCGTCAGGAGCATGCCAGGTTCATTCCGATGCGGCGTTGGAAGCCCTCGCTCACTCCGCGTCGGCTGGTCTGGCCGCACGAATGATCGCGGAGTGCATACCGTCCGCGACCTGGTGCGTCGGGCTGATGTGGATATCGGCGAAGCCGGCCGTCGCAAGGCCGTCGCGGTACTCGGCGATGGACAGAGCACCGGCGATGCAGCCGACATAGTCGCCTCGCAGAGCGCGGTCGGCAGGGGTGAGGTGGTCTTCGGCAACGATGTCGGTGACGCCGAGCCGTCCGCCGGGCTTCAGGACACGGAATGCTTCGGCGAATACGGCGGGCTTGTTGGTGGACAGGTTGATGACGCAGTTAGAGATCACGACGTCCACGGCTTCGGAGGGCAGCGGGATCGCCTCGATCGCGCCCTTGAGGAAGTCCACATTGACCGCGTCGGCCTTCGCCGCATTGGTGCGGGCCAGCTCGAGCATCTCGTCGGTCATGTCGAGTCCATACGCCTTGCCGGTGGGGCCCACCCGGCGGGCGGACAGGAGGACGTCGATGCCGCCGCCCGAGCCGAGGTCCAGCACGGTTTCGCCTTCGCGGAGATCGGCTACCGCGTGGGGGTTTCCGCAGCCAAGGCTCGCCTCCAGGGCCTCTGGCGGCAGGCCGTCACGCTCGGCAACGCTGTAGAGGCTCGCCCCGAGCCCAGCGTCGCTGGAGTCCGCACAGCCGCAGCCACATCCGTCGTCGCAACAGGAGCCGTGCCCGCCGGACGTAACTTCGAGTGCCGCGGCGGCGTAGCGGGCACGTACGCGCTCACGCAACTCGACCGCGCCTTGCTCGGCCATCGTTGTGTCCCTTCGACGTAGCGGCTGGGTTGAAGGAGCGCGGGCAACCGGTCGTGACCGGCCGTCGCTGCGCCCGCTCTGGTTCGGCGTTTGTCTAATCAGGCCTGAGTTTGCGCCTGGTTTCGACATCTGTCAAATTAGACATATGTCGAACCAGAGGTTGCTGCCTCTCGTAGACCAGAGCTGCTGTGCACCGCTGGTCAGCGAGGCCCTCACCGCCTCGGAGGCGGCCGATCTCGCCCAGGTCCTGAAGGCACTCGGAGACCCGGTCCGGTTGCGGCTGCTCTCGATGATCGGCGCGCACGAGGGGGGCGAGGCGTGTGTGTGCGAGCTGACCGATGCCTTCGACCTCACTCCCCCGACCATCTCCCACCATCTGAAGGTGCTAAGGGACGCCGGACTGATTGCCTGCGAGCGGCGGGGAACCTGGGTCTACTACTGGGTCCTCGCGGAAACGATGGACCGCTTGACTCGGATGTTCACCCCCGAACGCGTCTCGGCTGGGGCGGTCTAGCCCCATGAACACAAAGGCCTGGGCTGAAGGAGTGCCCCTGTCCGAAACCCCCGAGGTGCTGTTCGTCTGCGTCCACAATGCCGGCCGATCCCAGATGGCGGCCGCCCTTCTGAACCATCACGCGAACGGCGCCGTGCGCGTCCGCTCGGCGGGATCGGCACCCGCAGAGTCGATCAACCCCGCCGTCGTCGAGGCGATGAACGAAATCGGGATCGACCTGTCCAGAGAGGTCCCAAAGCCGCTTACCGATGAGGCGGTCGAGGCCTCGGATGTCGTCGTCACCATGGGCTGTGGCGACGCCTGCCCGTACTTCCCCGGCAAGCGATATCTCGACTGGGAGCTGCCCGATCCGGCCGGCAAGAGCCTCGCCGAGGTCCGCCCCATCCGCGACGAAATCGACGGCATGGTCCGCGCGCTGCTCTCCGAGCTTGTGCCGACTCCCCGCGAGGACGGGCTTCGGTCGTAGCGGACGGGCCAGACGATCTGCCCGATTCTCGGGGCTACGGCTTGCATGCCAGCGGGAACGGAGCGTTGCGTCCCACCGGGCCGCTGTTCCGGCAGAAGTACAGGCCCTGGGCATGAAGATCGTTGATGATGCCGCCGATCGTCGTCGACGTCGGGTAGTTGGTGAACAGATGACCAAGCACCACCCCGTTGTACTTAGCCGACCACGGGGAATTGCGCACGATCGAGCGAATGCTCGACGAGCTGCGGTAGTGAGTGCCGTCTGGTTTCTGCCAGTCCTTGGTATCGATCGTCCACGTACAGATGCGGTAGCCGAGGTCGCTCGCGATGCCCGAGACAGTTGAGTTGTACGCGCCGTATGGCGGGCGGAGCCGGTTCGAGTCGATGCCGTTACTGATCTCAGCGCGAATCTGCGAGTTGGACAGCTTGGTCAGATCGGGATGCGAATAGGTGTGGTTGAGCACCCAGTGTCCCTGCTCCCGCAGGGTGGTGATGATGTCCGGATAGTCCTCGGCGTACTGATTGATCAGGAAGAACGCTGCCCGGACGCCCCTCTGCTTCAAATAGCTGCCGATGCGCGTGGCTCGATACGGATCGCCGTATGCCCAGTCATCGAAGGTGAGCAGGACGCGGCCTGACGTGTTCCCGCAGCGCGAGTTGGAGTACGTCGCGGCGTGTGCGGGACTGGGGCCCAGAAGCACCGATGCCAGCAGAGCGAGCACCACGGCAACGGGCCACCTGAGCTTCATGGCGCCTCCCAGTGTGAAGAGCGAGCGACAGGTTGCGAGTTCTGCCCATCCCACGCATAAAGGGCATCACACCGTTGCGCCGCAGATCCGGGACAGTGGTCAGGCAAAGAAAGTATGGCCCAGCCGCGGCGGCGACTTTCGCCCCTGATGGATGCTTGTCGATATTGACTCTGCACCGAAATTAGCCGACACACTAACGTGGTTGCGAGGGCTCGCTGCGGCACACCGGCGACGTACGCCGGACGGGCTGCCGGCCGAGCGGAGAGCTCGAGAGAGGCGGTTGAACGTGGGGATCGTGACACCTGGCTTCGAAGGCCGCCGTCGAGAGTCCGCCGCGCGCCTGCCGCCCGGCCAGTACCTCACAGGGGACTTCCCGGTCCTGTCCGCGGGGCCGACACCGAGGATCGCGCTCGATCAGTGGGAGTTCGTGATCACGACCGAGACCGGGCAGGCCCGCCGGTGGTCATGGTCTGACCTGCAGGCCCTCCCGAGCGAGACACCAACCCTCGACATTCACTGCGTCACCAAGTGGTCCAAGCTGGACACGAACTGGGAGGGCGTCTCACTGGACACCCTGATGAGTGACGTTGACACGACGGCCGACTTCGCGCTCGCGCATTCGTACGGCGGCTACACCACGAACCTGCCGCTCGAGGACCTGCTCGACGGCAAGGCATGGGTCGCCTACCGGTACGACGGCGTCGACTTGCCAGCCGAGCACGGTGGACCAGCCCGCCTCCTGGTGCCACATCTCTACTTCTGGAAGTCGGCGAAGTGGGTCCGCGGGATCCAGTTGCTGGACGAGGACGAGCCGGGCTTCTGGGAGACCGCCGGCTATCACAACTACGGTGACCCGTGGCGCGAGCAGCGGTACCAGGGCGACTAAGCGCGGGAAGGCGGCTGGAGTGGCACGTTGGCCAGTTGGCCGACTATCGCGACGAGACCCCGACGGCGCGGACGCTGGTCCTCGACGTTCCCGACTGGCCCGGCCACCTTGCCGGCCAGCATGTCGACGTCCGGCTCACCGCCCCCGACGGTTACAGCACAGAGCGCAGCTACTCGCTGGCCGCACCGGCTGACGACGGTCGGCTGCAACTCACCGTGCAACGGGTGCCAGACGGTGAGGTCTCCCCCTACCTGACCGGGGTCTTCTCAGCGGGTAATCCGCTGGAGATCCGCGGTCCGGTTGGCGGGTGGTTCGTCTGGCGCCCGGCCGAGCCCGGACCTGTGCTGCTGGTCGCCGGCGGCTCCGGAATCGTGCCGCTGATGGCGATGATCAGAACCCGCCGGGCAGCGAACAGCCAGGCGCGATTCCGCCTCGTGTATTCCGTTCGTACCCCCGGCGATCTCTACTACGCAACCGAGTTGGGGCACCCGCCGCCAGGCGACGACGGCGTCGACGTCTCGTACGTATTTACGCGAGCCACGCCGGAGGATTGGCCGGTGCCGCCGCGGCGGATCCAGGTCGACGATCTCCACGCGGAGGGCTTCTCCGCGCACGTGCAACCAGCATGCTTCGTGTGCGGCCCGACTGCGTTCGTGGAGGTCGTGGCGAACATGCTGGTCGGCCTCGGGTACGACCCGAGTCGCGTGAAGACGGAGAGATTCGGCCCAACTGGAGGCTGACATGACCGAAGCAGACATGACCGAAGCTGAGATGGCCGGGGAATACGAGGACGGCAATGCGCTGGCCGGTCCGCTCCGGGAGATCTTCGCGGTAGACGTCACCGCGGCCGTAGGACAGTGCGTCTCGTGCGGGCTCATCGGACCGATCGCGATTCTGCGGGTTTACCGGCGCGCGCCCGGCGCGGTCGCGCGGTGTCCCAGCTGCGATGCAGTCCTCCTCCGCTTGGTTCGTGGGCCGAGCGCGACCTGGTTGGATCTCAAAGGCATCGTCAGCTTGCAGATCCCGGTGCCGGTCGCCGAGTAACCGTTCGGAGGTTGCGTCCATGATTCTCGCGGTTTCCCGCTACCTCCGCCCGCTCGAGGAAGTCGACCAGGCGAGGTCGGCTCATCAAGACTTCCTCGCCGCTCTCGACGATCGAGGACTCCTGGTGATGGCAGGACGCCAGCGGCCACCGGTCGGCGCCGTGATCGTCCTGCGCGGCGACGACGCAGACGGGGCTCAGGCGCTGTTGAATGACGATCCCTACGTCAAGCGCGGCCTGGCCGCCTATTCGATCACACCGTTCGCCGCTGCCCGCGGCAGCGTGCGCGACTGAACCTCGACCATGACCTCCCGCAAACCTCGGGGCTCCCGGCAGCACGCCTGACGACGGGCAACCGCGGCGGCCGCTGCCAGCCCCTGATCCACCGATTCGACATCAGCGGTCCATCAGCGCGGCCAGCCGTTCCGAGGAAATGCACGAGGTCATGCAGCGCTCCTTGGCGTCCGCGGTCAGCAGGGCCGTCCAGGTTGTCAGGCCACCGTCGCCGAGATTTAGCTGGGTATCACCGTCCCGGATCTCGATCTTGATGGCGTGCGAGGTGTAGTAGCCACGCGCATGAGTGCGACTGACGTCTCGGCTTACCGTGACGTTGGCCGCGCCGGCCGATTGGCGAGGCAGCAAATCGCCCAACCGCTCGTCCACGGCACCGCCGGCGAAGGTCGACACCACCATCGACACGTCGCGGTCAGGAAGCAGCCTGCCGAGCGCCCCGGCGTAGAAGGTCAGGTGATCGCAAAGCATCTCCGCCTCGGTAAGGCCGGAGCCCCGATCCCGTGCGCTGGAGACGAGGGCGAACAATTTGAAATGCGCGAGGAGCCCTGGTCCGTCGAATGCCTGCGCGCGCACGACGCGGTGCGACGCGGCGAGGTCGACGCGGGCACTGCGAGCCTGGCCCCGCCGGCGGCTGGCCGCCTCAATCGCTAGAACGTTGGTGGGGTCGCTGACAACCTCCGAGCCGCGCATGGTCGTGACGATCCGGTCCTGGCTCCCGAGGGCCATTGCCGAGCAGCTGCCGAACGGCGTCAGCGGCGAGAGCTCGACGCCCTCGAAGTGCCCGGGCAGAGATGCCCATAGCTGCGCCTCGACGGCGGCCAGCCTGCCCGGATCCGTGCCGGCCGGGCGGACGAACCGGTCGTCTTGCCACCGGCGCATCACGCGGGCTGGCGTGACAGTCGCCGCGCGGCTGCTGGCCACGTCGAGCAGGAGACTTTGAAGGTCGGCCGGGGATAGCTCCTCGCAAAGGACGTCCTCAGCGCCGGGTGGAAGCACGGTCCACACCCGGCGCCGGGTCCATGTGTTCGAACCAGGCGGCATCGCAGCATTCTCCCGGCAGCGCATGCGGCCTGGCGCGTGATTTACGCGGCCGCCGCATGTGCGTCGACTGATCCCATCTGGCACCCGGCGGCCAGAATGCTAGATCCGGCCGCCGGTGGTGTCGGAGGAAAGCCGCTGGGCCAGCCAGACCGGGATCACCGACAGCACGATCAGCGCCGCGGCCACCGCATTGACGATCGGCGCCTGGTTCGGCCGGAAAAGGTTCGACAGGATCCAGATCGGCAGTGTCTCGGTGGCGGGTCCGGCGGTGAACGTCGTCACGATGACCTCGTCGAAGGACAAGGCGAACGCGAGCAGCGCCCCTGCCAGCAAAGCCGACCGCAGGAGCGGGAAGGTGACATAGCGGAACGTCTGCAACATCCCGGCGCCGAGGTCCGCGGACGCTTCGACCACATTTCCTGCTGTGCGCCGCAGCCGTGCCAGCACGTTGTTGTACACGACCACGATGCAGAAGGTCGCATGCCCGACGACCACCGTGAACAGGCCGAAGTCGATGCCGAGGACCTGGAACGCGTTGTTCAGTGCGATACCGGTGACGATGCCGGGCAAGGCGATCGGCAAGATGACCAGCAGAGAGATCGTCTGGCGGCCGAAGAAGGTGAACCGGTCGACGGCAAAGGCCGCCATCGTGCCGAGCACGAGCGCGATCGCTGTTGCCCCCAAACCGGCCTTCAGGCTGGTGATCAAGGCATCCGTGGCACCCGGGTTGCCGATTGCTCGATGCCACCATTCGGTGGTGAAGCCGGGTGGCGGCCAGCCGAAGGTCCGATCGGCATTGAACGAGTTCACCACGACGACAAGCAAGGGGACGTAGATCACCGCCAGGCCCAGCGCCATGGCGACGGCGAGGACGATCTTGCTGGTTCGGGACAGGGTCACAGGTTGTCCAGAGCTCCCGTACGGCTGACCACTGCGAGATAGATGACCATCACGGCGACCGGGATGGTCGCGACAGCAGCGGCGAAAGGCAGGTTAAGCACGATGTTCGTCTGGACCACGTTGCCGATCAGCTGCACCTTGCCGCCGACGATCTGCGCGGTGATGTAGTCGCCGAGGCTGAGCGAGAACGTGAAGATCGAGCCGGCGACGAGCGACGGGAACACCATCGGCAACATCACCGATCGGAAGGTACGGGCAGTCCGCGCCCCGAGGTCGCTCGATGCGTCGACGTAGGAGTCGGGCAATCGCTCGAAGCCCGCGTAGACGGGCAAGATCATAAAAGGAAGCCAGAGGTAGGTCAGGACGATCACGATCGCGGCAAGGCCGAATCCCGGGCTGGACAACCCGATCGGTCGCAGCAGTGAGTCAAGGACCCCGTCGGTCTGCAGCATCACCCGCCACGCGTACACCTTGACCAGGTACGAGGCCCACAGCGGCGTGAGGACCGCGACCACGAAGGCGCCGCGCCAGCGCGGCCGGACGACCCGGGCCATGAAGAAGGCCATCGGCAGCGCGATCACCGCGCAGACCAGGGTGACCAGGCTGGCGACGACGACACTGCGCACGGCGACGTTCAGGTAGGCGCGGTCGCTGACCAGCTGTTTGAAATTCTCCAGCGACCACACACGGACGACGTCGTTGGTGAATGGATCCGTCGTCCAGAACGCGGTGATGAACATCATCGCGAGCGCGCCGAGATAGGCAACGAGCAACCAGAGCATCGGCGCCGATAGCAGCCCCGACAGCTGCAGCCAGCGGTGGCGGTGCAGGAATCCCGAGGTGCGACGCGGCGAGCGGGCGGATCGCACGACCTCTCGTTCCTCGATCACCGTTCCGGACATCCGATCACTCCTGAATTCCGTTCGCCCGATGGCGGCCCCGAACC
>DASYTV010000090.1:0-5561 GCA_036001885.1 Actinomycetes bacterium | reverse complement strand
ACCACCAGCCCTCCGGGAACGAGGTGTCGAACATCGCCTGGTGCTCGACGAACGGCGTCCTGGCGCAGAGGTCGATCAGCGGCGAGCCGAAGGCCTTGAGCGGCCGCACGACCCGCTCGCCGTCCTCGGTCGGTCCGGCGTAGCAGCAGATGACCGAGACGATGGGTCTGCCGTGCAACTCAGCAGGCAGCACGCCTAGGGGCGGGGCCTTGCGGTGTACCACGACCGTGGTGAGCTCGTCCGGGACGTCGGTGATCCAGTCGCGGTAGAAGCGCAGCACTTCCGCCGACTGCTCCATCGGCCAGATGACCGGGCCGGCGAGGACCAGCGGGCCGACGGGATTGAGGCGGAACTCGAACTCGGTCACGACGCCGAAGTTCCCGCCGGCTCCGCGGACGCCCCAGAACAGGTCGGCGTTCTCCTCAGCGCTGGCCGTGACCAGCTCGCCGTCGGCGGTCACCAGTTCCACCGAGAGCAACTGGTCGATGGTCAAGCCGTACTTACGCATCAGCCAGCCGATGCCGCCGCCTAGGGTGAGTCCGGCCAGCCCGGTGTGGGTCACGAGGCCTGCCGGCACGGCCAGCCCGAAGGCCTGCGTCTCCCGGTCGAGCTCGCCCAGCCGCACCCCCGCCTGCGCCCGCACCGTCCGGTTGGCCAGGTCGACCCCCACGCCCTTCATCAACGAGAGGTCAATCACCATCCCGTCGTCGCAGACCGACAGGCCGGCGAAGCTGTGGCCGCCGCTCCGGACCGCCGCAACGAGCCCGATCCGCCGGGCGAACCGCACGGCGTCGATCACGTCCGCCACCCCGGCGCAGCGAGCGATCAGCGCCGGGTGTCGGTCGATCGACCCGTTCCATACCCTCCGATGCTGGTCGTAGCCGCCATCGCCCGGAGCGACCAGCTCACCGCGGAAGGTCGCGCCCAGCTCGTCGACCGCGCGTCGGTCGAGGCCGAGGCGTTCCCCGGTGTGGCTCGTCATGGTCGTCATGGACGAAGAGTCGACGGTGGGCCGGGCCGTGTCAGGAACCTGGGTTCCACCCATGCTCCTGGATGAGCTGAGCGGGATCGGCGATCACGATCTGGTCGCGTCCGGTCCAGACGATGCCTTCCTGGCGCAGCTCGCGCAGGACCCGGACCACCACTTCCCGAGCTGTACCTATGGCGTCCGCCAGTTCTCGCTGGCTGACCCTGACGACAAGCTCGGACCCCGACCGTTGCTCCGATGCCGGTTCGGGTAGTCGCTCGGATGCCAGGTCGAGCAGATGCCGGGCCATGCGCTGGCGGACCGTGGCGAACGCGCTGCCGGAAATCTCCGAGACGAAGCTCAGCACCCGTTCACTCAACTCACCGAGAAGGGCTCTCGCGACTCGCAGATCGCGCTCTGCCGCACGACGTGCCCTCGTCGGGGACATCCTCAGCATCTCGGCGTCCACCAGCGCCTGGGTCGGCGCCGGCATCGCATATGGTGACGCGAACAGCGACGCGGCTCCGATGAGGGCGCCGGGTCGGCAGTAGCGGATGGTCATCGTCCGGCCATCGGGAGCGGTGACGAAGACTCGGACCACCCCGGAGATGACCAGCTCCAGAAATGGGGCAGGCTCACCCTCCCAGTGCGTCAGCGACCCCGCGGGAATCCGTATCCTGCGGGCGGTTGCCATGAGTTCGTCGAGAACGTCGCCTGGAAGGTCACGCAGGTTCGACCTCGACAGCGCAAGGCGCACCTGAGCATCCACAGCCGCACCCTAAACCGAGGCCCGGGGCACATTCCGGCCGCCGGCCTCATGACCTTCTTTGACCCGCCTGTTCCACGGCGACCGGTGTCCCCGAGATGTCCCCGGATCACCATCCGTGGCCGCGAACGCCCATCAACAGCCCACACCAGTCCTGCTGGTCGCGGGGCGAATCGCGCAGAACGACCAGGACTAGGACGATCTCGTAATGCGTAGGTCCCGGGTTCGATTCCCGGAGGCGGCTCCGGTAAAGCCGCAGGCCAGCCCCATGATCCGCGTTTCCCAAGCACCACATTCAAACACGTGATGGCATGAAGGCCAGATGGGCCTAGCCTCCTCTTGTGGCTCGGGCTCGATCGAGACGTTACGGACTGGGTTCCGGGCTCGACGACCCGTACTGCCTCGGCGAAGACTTCGGGCGCGCTGTGACGCAGCTGCGACGTCGGACGTGGACCGGGCACAAGGCAATAATCGCTCACCCCACCGACAGTGAGCCGCTAGCAGTGTGGGAGCGACCTCGGAATCGAAGGGGTGGGCAAGCAACAGAATCGGCCATCTTGACCCGCGGCGAGTTCAGTCGTCCACGGCGACCTGGTGCACGCCGGCTGAGAACACTGGAGTGAAAGCATCCGGACATGCCGCGGGTGGTGCTGCTGACCTCCCGTACGGGACTACGTATCCACACGCAGCGCGCCATTGCTTTGCGGTCATCTGTCAGGACCTGTGAGATCTCCTCGCCTGGCATGACCGCTGGCATGGCGAACTGCCTTCTCGCAGGTCGCTCAGGGCGATGAGTGGGGTGTGGTGTCTCGTCGGTGCTGGTAGAGCGCTCGGGGTGTTCGCGCGGCTCCCTCGTAATGCGTAGGTCCCGGGTTCGATTCCCGGAGGCGGCTCGTAAAACTGCAGGTCGGAGGCCTAGTCGCGGCTATTTCCAGTCGCCCCGCCGTACCTGCCTGGCATGCCACCGTCATGCCAGAACCCTCCCCGTTGTGGACGAGTTCCGCCGAGTCAGGAACGGCCTTACCCACGTGGCGCGGAGTGAAGACGGTACGTCTTCGACGAGGTGGCCGACCGCGCGAGCACCTGGGAAGGCGTCAGGCTTTGCACGGAGGGCATCACTCACTTCGTGTTCAGCGAAGTCTCCCTCCCCGTCCTGGAGTCCGATGGCGGCTTTGGCGCCGACCGTCTCATCCGAGAACTCCTCGACGTGCTCGACGGTTGGGCCGATGCAACAGCACCGGATGAACGACCTGCCCTCGCCACGTCAGAAACAGGATGGCGCCGACACAGCGTCGACGGGCGCACGGTACGCGTTCAGCCGGGCGGTGCGCGCCATGCTTGAGCGGGCTCGCGACGACGGACGCGCTGGTCAGCCGACAGTGATGCGCTCGTCGCGATCGTGGCACACCATCCTTCGTCGGGTGGGCCCGGACAAAAACGTCCGGTCACCGCTGTCCGAGCGCTCAGTGATGCTGTTCCTGGTGTATTGCAGGCCGGGCGTGCGGAAGGCGAGGTAGCTACCGCGTTGCCGTAGGCGAGCCGGTGAAGTGTCCCGGTCACGTGACGGTTACGTGCGCGGTGATCGTCGCGGTGAGGTGGGTGGTTGCGCGGTCATGTCAAGATCGGCAAGTGTGGTCGCCCGGCCAACGGATGGTCACTCTGCGTCAGTGCCGAAACCTGAGAGCGACTAGGCCAAACCGGACATATGGGCGCCGATCTCGGGGATTCCCGGTCACCGTCCGTCACTCGTGTTTCCGCAGGTCAGAGGCATGATCGCTGCGGGATAGTGCCTCACTATCTTGCCTGACAGCGTCTACGCTCGTGACACGTAGGGGGTCGTAATGGCCGATTCGCCGGAGCTTCGGGCGCGCCGACACAGGTTGCACTCTCGCGGTGATCACAGCTTGTGCAAGATCGGCAGGTGCGCGGAGGCCGGGACTGTCGCGACGGCGGATGTGCGGGAGCTCGCGGCCGCCCCGGGCGACGCCCGCGCCCATCAACGTTGCATTGCAGCTGCCGCGGAGGTGACTGTGATCTTCGGCGGTAAGTGGCGCGATTTGCGGCAACGGTAGGTGCTCAAATGCCCCCGTGCCGTGCCGGGTTCTTCAGGCCCGATTCAGATGAACAGTGCTATCGCGACATACTGGCACGTCGCGGCGGCGCAGACGTAGGCGTGGAAGACCTCGTGGTAGCCGAACACCGCCGGGTACCGGTTGGGCCGGCGACGATGGTAGGAAATCGCCCCGGCCGTGTAGAGCAGGCCACCGGCGAGCATCAGCACTGCCGGCGCGACGCCGGCATGGATCCACACTTCGGGCAGCGCAAGACCGGCTAGCCAGCCCAGCCCGACGAACGTCGCGCCGACCACGAGCTCTGGCGCGCTCATCCACGCCATGTGGATCGCGGCCGCTGCGAGTGTGAGTGCCCACAGCACGATCAGACAGACCAGCCCATAGGTGCCACGGGCGGCGAGGAGAAAAGCGGGAGTTGCCGTGCCGGCGATCAGGAAGAAGATCATCGCGTGGTCCAGGCGCTGCAGGCGGCGACGCCACGCAGCAGTCCAGTTGCCGCGGTGATACAGCGCGCTGATCCCGAACAATGCGCTCACGCTGGCTGCGTAGATAGCGATAGCTGTGATCCGCATGGCTCCGTGCGCGCGGGCCAGTAGCAGCGGGCCGCCCACCAGCGACGCCTCGAACCACAGCAGGTGCAGCCAGCCACGCAGCACCGGCTTTGGGTCGCAGACATCGCGCCGGGCGTCGTAGAGCGCATCCACCGCCAGCGGTGGCGGTGGCGCCGCTGGCGTGGAGTCCCTGACCGTCACCATCGACCTCCACTTCGTGCCCGGACCCGGCGACCTCGGATGTCGCCGGCGTCCGCCAGCCCAGTGTCGGGCACCGCTGGTCATCCGCCAGCCGCCGCCGGCACGTGCGCCCTGCCAGCCTTCGGCCGCGACCGCGAGACCGGACGTATCGCCGCACCGCTCATCGGCAAGATCGTCCCTGGTCCGGAGCGCAACCCCGCGGCGGCACCCATGAAGGCCCCGGTAGTCAAGTGGGCGTGAGCTATTGGCCTGGTGACCCGAGGGCCCAGCTCGACATCAGTCGTGTGTGTTTATCGGCGGCTCCACTTGCCCACGCCACCGGAGAGGTGCAGCGCGAGCAGGCACAGGCCAATGCTGAGTAAGACGTTGAACGTGAAGATGTCGCCGGTTCTCTTGTCGACTAGCCCGAATACGGCCATGATCGCAAAGATCAGTGCCGCCACCAATGCCAACATCGGATGCTCCTTCGCGTAGTGGCCGTGCCTCAACGCCGATCTGGCAGGAGGGCACGCGCGCCGAGGCCGTGATCGAGATGACGCGCGGTGATCGAGTTCCCGTTCGTAGGAACGCCGAAACGCCATGCCTTTCATGGAGATCGTCTTGCACCCTCGTCGGTCTCCCCGGCGCTGTGCGGTGGCGGTAACCATATGGTGGCGGCGGCCTGAGGCCTAACGGTTGGCGTTGCCGATAGGTGATCCCACTACCAGCAGCACGTGCCCCACCGCGGCTCCTTCATGTGAGCGTCGGCGTTGCTCGCCGCCTCCTCGTATTCAACTACCCGCGGGCCCGTGGTGATCGGCTGCGGTGATGAGCCGTGTCGGGATTGGTGGTTTCCGCGGGGCGCGTATCCGGGGTGTGCTTGGGATGTGCGGCACGACAACCGGCGACCGCGATCCCGCGGCCGGTCGGACCCTGCGACGACCGGCCCGGCAACCCGATCCATCGCAGCCCATCACGTCACAGCATTCTTGGGAGTTCAGTCATGGGCGTCATCGCCTGGATCC
>DASYTV010000089.1:0-4494 GCA_036001885.1 Actinomycetes bacterium | reverse complement strand
CCTTGGAGATCCAGCGCATGCGCGACGAGTGGCTCCACCAGGCCCGCGGCAGCCTGCGCGACTTCCACGACCTCCTCGCGGGAACCGGCCGGCTGCCTATCTCGCTCGTCGACAGCTACCTCGCGGAGACCGCGCCCACGGCGTCGGAGGGTAGTGTCGGCGACCGTGAATCCGGCAAGGCCTGATGCGAAAGAGCCCGTGACCACTTCAGGGTCGGCCGCCGAGCGGCGCGGAGCGAGCTTGCCTGAGCGCCATCCGGAGGCGCCGGCGCCGGGCGAGCAGATCAGCTCGCACTACAACCGGTGTTTTGGCTGTGGTGACGATCATCCGACCGGGCTGCACATGCGTGTGACGGCGGGCGAGGGCCTCACGATCAGCGCAATGTTCACCGTCACCGAAGATCACCAGGGTGCGCCAGGGCTAGCTCACGGCGGCTTGCTCACGGCGGCATTTGACGAGGCACTCGGCTCCCTGGCCTGGCTGCTTCGCAAGCCTATGGTGACCGTGAGGCTCGAGACGGAGTTCCGGCGACCGGTGCCCGTCGGTACCACACTGTCCATTGCCGCGCGCGTCGACCGAGCAGTCGGACGGAAGATCTACACGAGTGCGGAAGGCCGCGTCGGCGGGCCGGATGGTCAGCTGGTGGTGCGCGCGGCTGCGGTCTTCGTGACGGTCGGCATGGAGCACTTCCTGACACATGGGCGCAGCATGGACGTCGAGGCCGCGCTCAAACGGGACGATGTGCGCGCGGTTGCGCGGCGGGCGTTCGACGTGAATCCCTGACGGATCATTCCGGTTGCCGAATGGACCGGGCATCGCAAGATCCCGTGCTTCGACTAGACCACATTCAACGAGGTGACATTGTGACCGCGACCAGGCCGATCGACCCGCCGACGGGAGCAGTGGGGAGCGAAGCCGATGTCGATGTGCTCATCCAGCGGCTCGACCCGGCGATTCCGTTGCCGGCGTACGCTCATCCGGGCGACGCCGGCGCCGATCTCTGTACGACGGTTGACGTCGAGCTGAAGCCCGGCCAGCGGGCGCTTGTCCCGACTGGCCTCGCGATCGCGCTGCCAGCCGGGTACGCGGCCTTCGTTCACCCGCGTTCCGGGCTTGGCCATCGGCTAGGGGTGAGCATTGTCAACACTCCGGGCACCATCGATGCCGGGTACCGCGGAGAGATAAAGGTGATTCTCGTGAACCACGATCTCCGCGAGGCCGCGGTCTTCAAGCGCGGCGACCGCATCGCGCAGCTGGTCGTTCAGCGGGTCGAGCGCGCCGCCTTTCACGAGGTCGACATCCTGCCCGGGTCTGACCGTGGCGCGGGCGGGTACGGTTCCACCGGCGGATTCGCCACCCAGACAGAGAGCTCGCCGGCCGAGGGTCACTCGATGAGCGCTACGTGAGCAGGACAGAACGAGGGAGTGAGGGGACGTGGTCTTCCGTCGCCGCCGGCAGCAGGACACCGACGACGTGCTTGCAGAGGCATACGACACCGAGGCGGAGACCGAGCAGGAGCCGGTCGGCGCCACGACGGACGCGACGAGCATGCCGAGTGACGGACCGTGGGACGAGGCCGATCTCGACGACCCGTCAGCGGGTCGCGTCGACCTGGGTGGCCTCCTGATCCCGGCCGTGCAAGGCATGGAGCTCCGTGCTGAGATCGCCGATGATCGGATCATCGCGGCGACCGTCGTTCTGGCCGACAGCGCTGTCCAGCTGCAGCCCTTCGCCGCACCCCGGCATGAGGGCATCTGGGATGAAGTGCGAGGCGAGCTTGCCGCGACCGTCACCAAGCAGGGCGGCACGGTGGACGAGAGCATCGGACCGTTCGGCCCCGAGCTTCGCGCCCGGGTGTCGGTGAACCCGCCGGCCGGCAAGACCGGAAGCCAGCTCGCCCGCTTCCTCGGGATCGACGGGCCACGCTGGTTCTTGAGAGCGGTCATCACGGGCCGAGCCGCGGCTGATGCGGCGCAGGCCCGGCGAGTGGAGGACCTGCTCCGTGGCGTTGTCGTGATCCGCGGCAGCACCCCGATGGCACCGCGGGATCCGATCCCGTTGCGCCTCCCCGAAGACGGCACAGCCGGGCCGGACAACGCCGATGCCCCGGTCGATGGTGGTCAAGGACGTCCCCCACTCGACCCGTTCCGGCGCGGTCCCGAGATCACCGAGGTCCGCTGACTATCGATCTTGCTACCGCGGCGGCTTCGGCCGGTAATCTCTTGGTATGGAAAGGCATAGCCGACCGCTGCAGAGGATCTTCAAGCGGCTTACCTCCAGCCAAGACCAGCTCGAGGCGGATGAGTTGCTCGAGGGCACGCAGGAGCGGGGTGCGACGCCGATCAACCGCTGCGGCGACCGCGAGCGGGTGACCGTGTCGGGTACGTTGCGCACCGTGACCCTCCGCCCGCGTGCCGGCGTGCCTGCGCTCGAGGCGGAGCTGTACGACGGCTCGGGGACCGTCTCTCTGGTCTGGTTGGGGCGCCGGCGGGTGCCAGGCATCGAGCCCGGCCGGGTCATCGTCGCCGACGGCAGGATCACTTATCACCAGGGGGGGCCTGTGATCTACAACCCGCGGTACGAACTGCGCCCGGTCGGGGCGGCATGACCGAGGTGACGGCAGGGGCGCAGCCCGGCAGCCAGGAGGCAGCGGCGCGGGCCCCGCTGGGAGTCGATACCGTCGAGGCGGTCGTCCGGCGGCAGCTCGCCAAGGCGCTCGGTGGCATACGCGGGACGGTGGAGGCGGCTGTGCCCACTGCTGCCTTCGCGATCGTGTGGATGGCCACGCGTCAGCTCGAGCTGGCGCTCGGTGTCAGCATCGGCGCCGCCGCTGTGCTGCTCGCTGCCAGGCTCGTCCAACGGCAGACGCTGCAGTTCGTCCTGACCAGCATGATCGGCATCGCGGTGGCGGCGTTCTTCGCGCTGCGCTCGGGCAAGGCCGAGGACGCGTTCCTGCCGGGGATCATGTACAACGCCGTCGTCGCGGCCGTGGTCATCTTCTCGATCATCGTCCGCTGGCCTTTCATCGGCTTTCTGATCGGGTCGGTCACCGGCGATCCCACCGGCTGGCGGAAGGATCCCGCCATCGTCCGGCTCTGCACCAGGCTGACCTGGCTGTTCGTGCTCCCGAATGTGATCAGGGTCGCCGTGCAGTGGCCGATCTACCTCACCGGGAATGTCGGTCTGCTCGCCGCCGCCAAGATTGCGCTCGGCTGGCCGCTCTTCGTCGGGGCACTTGCCCTCATGCTCGCCGTCCTCGCCCGCGGGCACACCCCAGTCGAAACGCCGAAGCAAGCCTGAGCCGGCTACCCAGGCGTCGCAGGAGGTCCCGGGCAGGCGCTCGAAAGCTGCTGCCGACCCTCAGTGCGGAGCAAGCAGGCTCTCGAGTTGCTCTTCGCGATCGGGAGCGGCGACGAAGAGCAGCTCATCCCCGGCTTCGAGCGGGTGGTCCTTGTCTGGTACGAGCACCCGACCCTCGCGGATGATCGTCACCAGCGCGGTGTCGGTCGGCCAATCGACGCTGCCGACCCGGGTCCCGACGATCGGCGCACCTGCCGGGAGGGTGAGCTCGACCAGGTTGGCTTCGCCCTGGCTGAAACGCAGCAGCCTGACCAAGTCACCGACGCTTACTGCTTCCTCGACGAGAGCGGAGAGCAGCCGCGGTGTGGAGACGGCGACGTCGACGCCCCAGGCCTCGTTGAACAGCCATTCGTTGCTGGGATCGTTGACTCTGGCGACTACCCGCGGCACCCCGAACTCGGTCTTGGCGAGCAGTGACACGACGAGGTTGACCTTGTCGTCGCCGGTCGCCGCGATGACCACCTGGCAGCGCTGCAGGGCTGCCTCTTCCAGCGACGCAATCTCGCACGCATCCGCGAGCAGCCACTCGGCGGTGGGGACGCTATCCACCTTGATTGCATGCGGATCGCGATCGATGAGCAGCACCTCATGGTTGTCTTCCAGCAGTTCGGTGGCGATGGAGCGGCCGACGTTGCCGGCTCCGGCGATGGCGACGCGCATCAGTGCTCCTCCGGGCCCTTGCCGAACACGCTCTCCACCCGGGAGGTATCGGACTCCCGCATCGCCACATGAATGAGATCGCCTTCTTGGATCACGGTGTCTTCACGAGGCACGAAGCCCGCCCCTAACCGGCTCACGAACGCGACTCGGCAGCCGGCCGCCTCCTCGAGGTCGCGCAGCGGATGGCCGATCCACCCGTCGGCGACATGGACCTCGGCCAGCCTGATCGTCCCCGTCGCATCCCGCCACAGCGGCTCCGAGCCCTCGGGCAGCAGCCGCCGCACCATCTGGTTGGCGGTCCACGGAACGGTCGCCACCGTGGGAATTCCGAGTCGCTGATAGACCTCGGCGCGGCGCGGATCCTTGATGCGAGCAACGACGTTCTCGACTCCGAAGGTCTCCCTGGCTACCCGCGCGGTGATGATGTTGGAGTTGTCGCCGCTGCTCACCGCGGCAAGGGCTGCCGCCTGCTCG
>DASYTV010000088.1:0-10695 GCA_036001885.1 Actinomycetes bacterium | reverse complement strand
TATGCCGCGGACGAGCTGGCTACTGATGACGGCTAGGCCGCCAGAAACCGGCGACAGTCCGGCCTACACGGTCATGCTCCAGCGGCCGCTGCTCAGCCCGGCGGCGCGGCAGCGGGTAACGCTCGGCACGCAGGTTGCGCTTCTGGTCACCGGGGTGACCGCGCTGACCGTACTGCTGGTCGGTCTCGTTCTGCTCGGCCTCGTCAAGGGAGCGGCCGAGTCGCAGGCGAGGGACACTCTCGCCGGGCAAGCCAACCTCGCTGCCACCGCCACCGCCGAACGGACCCAGCCACTGCAGCTCGCCCGGGCGCTGCGCCGGCAGGGCATCGACGTGGCGCTCGTCCCGTCGGCGTCAGCAGCCGAGGCACTGCGGCCCGCCGAGATCGAGGCAGTGGCCGGTGGGCGGGACGTATCGGCGGCGCGGGATATCGGCGGGCGACCCACCTACATCGAGGCGAGGCCTACCACTCCCGGCGCGGGCATCGTGCTCTGGCAGCAGGCGAGCCTGGCTGAGGAGCCGCAGGAGGAGGCCCGCCGACGCTATGTGATCGCCCTGGCTCTCGGACTCGCTGTTGGCGCCGTCGGCGGGCTCCTGCTCGCCCGGCAGCTCGCGCGGCCGCTGCAGCGAGCGGCCAGGACAGCACGCCGGATGTCGGCAGGCGTGCGGGACGTACGGCTGAGCGAGGAGGGCCCAGCTGAGTTGGCGGAGCTTGCTGACGCCATGAACCAGCTCGCCGCGGCACTCGCGACTTCCGAGCGCCGCCAGCGCGACTTCCTCGTGTCCGTCTCGCACGAGCTGCGGACACCGCTCGCCGCGGTGAAGGGATATGCGGAGGCGCTTGCCGATGGTGTGATTCCTGCCGCCGAGGTTGGCGCGACAGGCAGCACCATGCTGGCCGAGGCGCAGCGTCTCGACCGATTGGTCGCCGACCTGCTCGATCTCGCCAGGCTCGGCGCGCAGGACTTCCGTGTCGATCTCGCCGAGGTCGATCTCGTCACGCTGGTCGAGCAGGCCGGGCAGGTCTGGCGCGATCGCTGTGCCCGGAATGGCATTGCCCTTGCGGTGGAGGCGCCGCAGCGCCCGATCGTGGTGTACACCGACGCGACTCGAGTCCGGCAGATCGTGGACGGGCTAGCCGAAAACGCGCTGCGGGTGACGCCTGCCGGCGCTCCGATCGTCTTCGCCGTCCGTGTCGAAGGGATCGGCCCGGGATCGGTCGGCGTGCTAGAGGTGCGCGACGGTGGGCCGGGGTTGACGCCGGAGGACCTTGCCGTAGCGTTCGAACGGTCCGCGCTCTATGAGCGCTACCGGGGAGTGCGTCGGGTCGGTACTGGTGTCGGTCTGGCTCTCGTCGCTGGGCTGGCCGAGCGGCTCGGCGGTACAGCCGATGCCGGTCAGGCGGCAGAAGGCGGCGCGAGCTTCACCGTTCGGCTACCGCTGCCACCCAGCCGGTTGGGCAGCTCCACCTGAGGCCCGCGGCACATTCCGGATCTCACCTGGCCGGCCTGCCACCGGCAGGGCCTGGGGACAAATGGGCCTTGGGCCGACACCTCGTGACGGCGCCGAAGGCCCAGTGGCCTACCATCCTCAGGCAGAGCCTTGTCCGGGAACGAGCGAGCGGCATCTCCCGGTGGGGGGCCGCCGGCGCAGCAGATGGGACCATGGCGTGAATGTGCTCGACGAGATTCTCGACGGCGTTCGCGCCGATCTCGCCGCACGGCAACAGCTGGTGCCACTGGACGAGCTCAAGCAGCGGTCCGCCCGGTTCCGCGATTCCATCGATGCGATTGCGGCCCTACGCGGAGACGGCGTTCGGGTCATCGCCGAGGTGAAGCGTGCGAGCCCGTCGCGCGGCGAGCTCGCCCCCATCGTGGATCCGGCCGCGCTTGCTCGTGACTACGAGGCCGGTGGGGCCCACGTGATCAGTGTGCTCACCGAGCGGCGCCGGTTCGGCGGCAGCCTCGACGATCTGGTCTCCGTTCGCGCCGCGGTCGACGTGCCCGTTCTCTGTAAGGACTTTATCGTCTCCAGCTACCAGCTCTGGGAGGCCAAAGCAGCAGGCGCCGACTTCGTGCTCCTCATCGTCGCCGCGCTCGACCAGAGCGCCCTGGTGTCCCTGGTGGAGCGGGCCGAGTCGATCGGACTCATGCCCCTGGTCGAGGTTCACACCCCTGAGGAGATCGAGTGCGCGGCCGACGCCGGCGCTCGGGTGATCGGGGTGAACGCACGCAATCTCAAGACGCTCGACGTCGATCGCGGCCTTTTCGAAGAGCTGGCGCCACGGATCCCGAACGGCATTCTGAAGATCGCCGAGTCCGGCATCAGGGGGCCGCACGACGTCATCGCCCACGCCGCCGCCGGCGCAAATGCCATCCTCGTCGGGGAGTTGCTGGTCACCGGCCGTGACCCGCGCTCGGCCGTCGCCGATCTGGTGGCGGCAGGGGCGCACCCGGCGCTGAAACACGGCCGGAGCTGAGGTGGACGAGCACAGCGAGCCGGCACCGGGGGGAGCGGTCGACCGGCCCGGCTATTTCGGGCCCTACGGTGGAGTCTTCGTCCCCGAGGCCCTGATCGCCGCGCTCGAGCAGCTCGACAAGGAGTACCACGTCGCGCAGGACGACGCCGGATTCCATGGCGAGTTCAGCCGGCTGCTCACGACCTACGCCGGCCGGCCGTCGATCATCACCGAGGTGCCTCGGTTCGCGGCGCATGCCGGCGGTGCACGGATCCTGCTCAAGCGCGAGGACCTCAACCACACCGGGTCACACAAGATCAACAATGTGCTCGGACAGGCGCTGCTCACCAAGCGCATGGGAAAGACTCGAGTCATCGCCGAGACCGGTGCCGGCCAGCACGGCGTGGCCACCGCCACGGCCGCAGCATTGCTCGGGCTCGACTGCGTCGTTTACATGGGCGAGGAGGACACGCGGCGGCAGGCGCTGAACGTGGCCAGGATGCGGCTACTCGGGACTGACGTCGTCCCGGTCAGGACGGGCAGCAGGACACTGAAGGACGCGATCAACGAGGCCTTCCGTGACTGGGTCACCAACGTCGACTCCACGCATTATCTGCTTGGCACCGTCGCCGGGCCGCACCCGTTTCCCGTCCTCGTCCGCGACTTCCAGCGCGTCATCGGAGACGAGGCCCGCGCCCAGGTCCTTGAGCTCACTGGCGCACTGCCCGACGCCGTCTGTGCCTGCGTGGGGGGCGGATCCAATGCGATCGGAATCTTCCACGCATTCGTCGCCGACGAGTCCGTCCGCCTCTACGGCTTTGAGGCCGGTGGCGACGGGATAGAGACCGGCCGGCATGCCGCGACGTTGACCGCTGGTACGCCCGGCGTCCTGCACGGGTCCTATTCGTACGTCCTGCAGGACCAGGACGGCCAGACCGTCGAGAGCCACTCGATCTCGGCGGGCCTGGACTATCCGGGCGTCGGTCCTGAGCACGCGTGGCTGCGCCACTCCGGCCGGGCTGTCTACGCGCCCGTTACGGACGCTGAGGCGATGGACGCGTTCGCGTTGCTCGCCAGGACGGAGGGCATCCTGCCGGCGATCGAAAGCGCGCATGCGCTCGCCGGCGCGCTCACGGTCGGACGCGAACTCGGGAGCTCGGCGGTGGTCCTGGTGAACCTGTCCGGCCGTGGCGACAAGGATGTGGACACGGCAGCCCGCTGGTTCGGGCTCCGTGGGAGCGACGCCGGAAGAAGCAGATGAACGGTACCGCCACGGTGGGCACGGTCTTCGAGAAGGCGCGCGCCGAGGGGCGCGCGGCGCTGGTCGGCTATTTGCCGGCGGGCTTCCCGACGTACGACAGGTGCATTGACGCGATCAAGGTCATGGTGGCCGCGGGTGTCGACCTCGTGGAGGTCGGATTGCCGTACTCCGATCCCGTCCTCGACGGGCCGACCATCCAGGCAGCGGCGGAGATCGCGCTGCGCGGCGGCACCCGCACCGCAGACGTCCTGCGTACCGTCGAGGCCGTCACCAAGGCAGGCGCCATCGCAGTTGTCATGACCTACTGGAATCCCGTCCTCCGATATGGTGTGCACCGGTTCGCCAGGGATCTGGCCGCCGCCGGCGGCGCCGGGGTGATCACCCCTGATCTCACCCCCGATGTCGCCGCCGAGTGGATCACAGCCAGCGACGACACGGACCTCGCCCGGACCTTTCTGGTCGCGCCGTCTTCGTCGGACGCACGCGTGGCCATGACGGCAGCCGCATGCCGCGGATTCGTGTACGCCACGTCGGTGATGGGCGTCACCGGAGCCAGAGAGTCCACCAGTGCGGTGGCGCCTGCCCTGGTGGCGAGGATCCGAGCCGTCAGCAGGCTGCCCGTGGGGGTGGGCCTCGGCGTCTCCTCAGGAGCCCAGGCAGCGGTGATCGCAGAGTATGCGGATGGGGTGATCGTCGGCTCTGCGCTCTGCCGCAGCCTGCTCGACACCGCCGACCGGCAGGACGCGCTCGCCGGCCTGCGCCGGCTGGTCGAGGATCTTGCCGCCGGCGTTCGGGGATGACCGTGCGCTCTCCTTCGGGCGGCAGAGCTGGCTCGGGAGACGGTCGCGGGTCGTCGCGGTGCCGGCGGGTGAACCCCAGCGCGAGGCGTAGGAACGCCACCGGGGATGGTCTCGTCGCGGTCGAGGATCCGGCAGGGTAACGTTCGGCGCGTTATGGACGTTGCGTACATTCCCAGCCCGTCCCGCGGCGTCTGGCACCTCGGCCCCCTCCCGGTCCGTGGTTATGCGCTCTGCATCATCCTCGGCGTGATCGCGGCGGTTTGGATCAGCGAACGCCGCTGGGTGGCGCGCGGCGGTCGGCGCGGGGTCATCGGCGACGTTGCGATCTGGGCCGTGCCGTTCGGGATCGTCGGGGCCCGGATCTACCACGTGATCACTACTCCGGATCCATATTTCGGCCATGGTGGCAATCCTTGGGAGGCCTTTGCGATCTGGAAGGGCGGCATCGGGATCTGGGGTGCGATCTCGATGGGAGCACTCGGCGCCTGGATCGCCTGCCGGCGGCAAGGCGTCCCGCTGCCTGCGGTAGCCGACGTTGCGGCGCCGGGCATCGCCGTCGCCCAGGCCATCGGCCGCTGGGGCAACTGGTTCAACCAGGAGCTCTACGGCAAGCCAACCGACCTCCCCTGGGCACTGAAGATCGACCTGGATAAGCGGGTCGCCGGCTACGAGAATTACGCGACCTTCCACCCGACGTTCCTGTATGAGTCGCTGTGGGTGCTCGCGCTCGCTGGTGTGTTGATCTGGGCCGAGCGGCGCTATCAGCTGGGACATGGTCGGCTCTTCGCGCTGTACGTGGCCGGCTACACCCTCGGCCGGGCCTGGATCGAATACTTGCGAATCGACACAGCACACAGATTCGGTGGGCTCCGCCTCAACGACTGGGTCTCTTTCGTCGTGTTCATCCTTGCGGTGACCTACATCGTCATCTCGTCCAGAGAGCGACCTGGCAGGGAGGACCTGGCTGCCTTGCCGGAGCCCAGCGCGGGCGGGCCGCGAGTCGGCCGAGACCGGGAGTCGAGTCCAGCCGGCGGACCAGGTTCGGATCGCCACGGAGTGGATCGGAACAGCGATACCCAGACCGAGGTTCCGGTGAGCAGCGGCGGGGAACCCCCCGGTAATCCCGACGAGCCCGGTTGAGGGATGGGGCCCGGTTGAGGAGGGTGCGTGAGTAGCGAGATCGCGAAGCCAGGCGCGGACGTCCACGAACCCCAGCCGGAGATCCACCACTCGCACCGCGATGTGACCGGCGGATGGCTGCGTCCAGCCGTCTTCGGGGCGATGGACGGTCTGGTGTCCAACGTGGCGTTGATCTCCGGCGTCGCCGGCGGACAGGGCGATCCGAATATCGTCGCGCTCGCGGGACTCGCCGGCCTGGTCGCAGGGGCTTTCTCGATGGCGGCGGGGGAGTACACCTCGGTTGCATCGCAGTCCGAGCTTGCCCTCGCCGAGATCCAGGTCGAGCGGGCCGAGCTGCGTCGGCGGCCCGAGGCAGAACAGGCCGAGCTGGCCCAGCTCTATGTGGCCCGCGGTGTGGACAAGGAGTTGGCAGAGCAGGTCGCCGAGCAGCTCTCGCGGGATCCGGAGCGGGCCCTGGAGATCCACACCAGGGAAGAGCTCGGTATCAACCCGCACGACCTACCGTCACCATGGGTGGCTGCCTTCTCGTCGTTCCTGGCCTTCGCGGTCGGTGCGTTCGTTCCCGTCCTTCCGTACCTGCTAGGGGCGTCGTCGGTCTGGCCCTCGCTGGCTCTGGCGATGGCCGGACTGTTCCTGTGCGGCGCAGTGGTGTCCAGGGTCACGGCCCGCTCATGGTGGTACAGCGGCTTGCGACAGTTCCTCCTCGGCGCCGCTGCCGCGGGAATCACCTATGTTTTCGGCTCCCTTGTCGATGCCGGCCTGGGCTGACCGGGCCGACAGTGTGCGTGCGATCAGCCGTAGCAGTTACCGCAGCGTCCTAGTGTCCGCCCAGCGAAGCGCAACGACTTGGCCATGTTGAGGGTCAATTAATCGTCCGCCGGGCAAAACGCCCGCCGATGTGATCAGGCATCGTGCGCGCAACCTGACTTTTCGACACGTTGCGATCAGCCAAAGTGCGTGCAGCTGGACAAGAACGGCCCCAGCGTCAGGCTGGGCGCACAACGCCCGATCGCGATTTGTCGAAAACTCAGGCTCGACGCACACCGCTTGATCGTTCGCATGATCACGCGAGGATTTGGACCGGCGGCCACGGCACACCTCACAGCGGTGGTGATGGTCGCCTCGGGTCGGGCCGCCCTCCTGAGTCGGGAGCGCCTCATCCGATTCCAAGCTGGCGCGACGCTGCAGGAGGATGGCGAGCAGCTCACGACGAAGCTGATCCGTATCGGTGACGAGGCGGTCATGCGAGAACCGGAGCGTCAGCCATCCCAGCCTGGCGAGAGCGGCGTCACGTCGCATGTCACGCTCGCGATGGATCGGTCCGAAGTGATACTTCGCACCATCGAGCTCGATGTTCACTTTCTCGGCTTCGTACGCGATATCCAGGTAGATCGTTCGAGCGCCTAACTTCAGTTGCAGTTGCCGCCGCGGGTCAGGCAGCTCCGGGTCGTCGAAGACGTGCAGGTGTCCCCACACCTCGAGCTCGCTTCGGCAGCCGTCGCGGAGGAGATCCAAAAGTCCGAGCAGCTTGCTGCGACCGGGAAGATTCGGGATCGACGAGGCCTCCGCGAACAGGCGATCTACCGTGCTTCGCCGGTCGCCGACGGCGGCGATGACTGGAGCCCGGCGCTCGTCGGTCCTGTCGAGGATGCCCCAGCTCTCGACGATCGTGCGCTCGAGTCGGACAACCTCCAGGCCGCTTCGTACGACCGTCTGTGGATAGCCGACCGAGAAACCGCGACGCCGGTGCACAACGATGACGCCGATCGTTCTCGGCTGTAGCCGGTCCGGCACTGTGACGTGCACCTTGTCAGGGTCGGGCACCGGCAACCCCCAGAGCCGTAGGGCTGTTGTGTGGCTGAGCGCTCCCTGTCCTCCAACAAACCGTAGAGCTGCGGCGAGCAGACCGTCCGGCCGGCTGATGAGCACGCTGGTGCGCATGTACGTTCGCGGCAGAACCCGCTTGAGCTCGCGACGACGAATCGCGTGATCGATCACATGAGATGGGGCAATCTCCAACAGCTCATGCCGGGTGGCGACGGGCTGACCGGACAGGAAGTCGCCCAGGGTCTTATTCATAGCGATAGTTTCTCGGCCCGGTAGCAGCCCCGGTCCCGTAAGCAGACTGCCTGTTGATAGATGGGCGAGAATTCTTCACCCTGTTGACGGGTTTCGTGAGCGCGTCCTGCATGGGCCTTGCGTTATCCGTTCGTGGACGGCAACGGCACCTTTGGGGCGCCCGCTAATGATCCAGCCGCCGCCATGCGATACACCGTGTGCCGGATGGCGCCGCTGGCGATGGAAATGGTTCGGGTATCGACCAGGACATCCGACGGCGATGCCTGCTGAGCCGTTCGCCAGGAGACTCGGGAGCCGGCTCGGCAGGACGACCGGCTCCTGCAAGCGACCGTTGTAGTTGGGCGCGTAGTCGACAGGAAGTCCGGATTGCTCGGTGCAACACAGCCTCTCAGCCGAGCTCGTCAGCGATTCGGCCGCGGACGCCGCACGCCTAGGTGATCCGGGTGCCTTGTGCGGCGGCAACCGTGGACTCGCTGCCAGCTTGTTTCCGGACGGACGGAGCTTTACCTCGTGATCTGGACAGGTTGACCAATGCAGATCATCTCGGAGAGGACGACTGGATCAGGCGTTGTGCAGAGAACCGGACTTTGTGGCGATCGTGGATCAACCAAAGTGCGCCGAGCCAGACAAAGACGACCCCAGCGTCACGGTCACCGCACAACGGTTGATCTCAATTTGTCGAAACTCAGGTTCGACGCACACCGCTCGATCATTCGCCTGATCGCGCAGAGATTGGACCTGCGGCCGCGGCCATGTGAGCACCGGCCCTCACCTAGGGCACGTGCACCCCCCGTGCACCCCTCATCGGTGCCCCATCGCCCAGGGGGGTGCGCTCGCACCGACGGCCAGCGCTGCGGTGGGCTCGGAACAAGATCTTTGAGCGGAATCGGCGCGCCAGGGGGACTCCGACGCCGAACCGCGCCCGGCCCCGCAGCTGAACGGAGTGTTTCCGCCGCCGCGCTCCGTCTCAACCGGTGAAACGCGGGAGATCAGCCCCGGTGCTCTCCGCTACTCTGCGGGCAGCGGCGTAAGGCGCTCCAGACGCACGATCTGGAGGCCTCGCCCCGCGGGCCAGCGTCGTCCCGGTGTTGATCAGATCGTCACCGAGACGACGGGAGAGCGCATGCCTGCCCCGCCGCCCCAGGGCCTTTACACCGGTCGCCACGAACATGACTCCTGCGGCGTCGCCTTCGTGGCGACGCTTACCGGCGATCCGAGCCGTGACATCGTCGACCACGCCTTCACCGCGTTGCGTAACCTGCGGCACCGCGGCGCATCGGGAAGCGAGCCAGACTCAGGCGACGGCGCCGGAATCCTCGTCCAGATTCCGGACGTCTTCCTGCGGGCAGTGGTCGACTTCGAACTGCCGCCGCCAGGGTCCTACGCGGCGGGGCTAGTCTTCCTGCCCCACGACGACGAGCCGACGGTCACCCGCATCGGTGAGCTGGCCGCCGAGGAGAAGCTTGCGGTGCTCGGCTGGCGCGACGTTCCGGTCCATGCCGGGATCGTCGGCACCACCGCACGCCGGGTCATGCCGCGGATCCGGCAGGTCTTCGTCCGCGGCGATGCGGGCGAGGCCGGTCTCGACCTGGACCGGCGGACCTACCGACTGAGGAAGCGAGCCGAGCGCGAGACCGAGGCGTACTTTCCGAGCCTGTCGGCGCGGACGCTGGTCTACAAGGGCATGCTGACACCGGATCAGCTCCAGCCGTTCTTCCTTGATCTGAGCGATCCGCGGTTCGCCAGCGCGCTCGCGTTGGTCCATTCGCGATTCTCGACCAACACGTTCCCGAGCTGGCCGCTCGCCCATCCGTACCGATTCATCGCCCACAACGGCGAGATCAATACGGTCATGGGGAACCGGAACTGGATGCGCGCCAGAGAGGCCACGCTGGCCACCGCGCACATCCCCGGCCGGTTCACCGACCTCTTCCCTCTCCTCACTGTGGGCGGCAGCGACTCCGCCTCCTTCGACGAGGCACTCGAGCTGCTGACCCTCGGGGGCTACGAGCTGCCGCACGCTGTCCTGATGATGATCCCCGAAGCGTGGGAGAACGACGCTCGGATGGATGCGGCGCGGCGAGCGTTCTACGCCTACCACGCCGGGCTGATGGAGGCGTGGGACGGCCCGGCGAGCATCACCTTCACCGACGGTTCCCTGGTCGGTGCGGTGCTTGACCGCAACGGGCTGCGGCCCGGGCGCTTCTGGGTGACCGACGACGGCCTGGTCGTCCTCGCATCGGAGGCAGGAGTGCTCGACATCAGGCCATCTCGGGTGGTCCGCAAGGGGCGCCTGCAGCCCGGCCGGATGTTCCTCGTGGACCTCGACGCGGGCCGCATCATCGAGGACGACGAGATCAAGGCCAGGCTTGCCGCCGCACACCCTTACCAGGCCTGGCTCGACGCCAACCTCACCAACCTCCCGCAGTCGCCCTCTCATGAAGGGCACCTTCACCCCATAGGTCGGGGTGAAGGGCACATTCATCTGCCCGGGGATCGAGGAAACGGAGCCACCACTCGACCCGGCCAGCAGCGCAATCCTCCGCCGACGCAAGACGTAGCAAAGTTCCGGTCGGCGCTGCTGCACCAGCAGCGGCTGTTCGGCTACACGGAGGAGGAGCTTCGCGTCCTGGTCGCACCCATGGCAAGAGACGGTGCGGAACCGATCGGATCGATGGGCACCGATACGCCGCTGGCCGTCCTCTCTGAACGGCCGCGGCTGCTCTTCGACTACTTCACGCAACTGTTCGCGCAGGTGACCAATCCGCCGCTGGACGCCATCAGGGAGGAGCTGGTCACCTCGTTGCAGGTGCGCCTTGGTCCGCAGGACAACCTGCTCGCGCCAGGTCCGGACGCCTGTCGCCAGATCGTCTTGCCTTACCCGGTCCTCGACCGTGCGGACCTCGCGGCGCTGCGACAGCTCCGCGGCTTCCCCGCGGCCACGATCACTGCGACCTAC
>DASYTV010000087.1:0-10628 GCA_036001885.1 Actinomycetes bacterium | reverse complement strand
GCCTATCGCGCGCGCTCGGCCGGCTCCGTGAGCGGCTGGCGGTACCGCTGGGGGAGGAGGTGCCCGGTGCCTGAGCGGCTGACCGGCGACCAGCTCGAGCGCGAACTCGTCGAGCTCGGCAAGCGTCTCGACATCCCCGCCGCGCCCCAGGTGGCGGCTGCAGTGCGGCAGCGCATCGCGAGCCAGATCGAGGCCGGCGGGACACTGCCGATACCATCCGGCCGGCCCGGACCTGGGCAGCCGCGGGCCTGGTGGCGGAACCCTCGGCTCTTGCAGGCTGCTGCCGCCGTGCTCCTCGTCTTCGCCGCACTTCTCGCGTTGTCGCCGCAGGTACGAGCCGCCGTGCGCGATGTTCTGCGATTCGCCGGCATCGAGATCCATGAGGAGTCGGCGCCTAATCGGCCGACGCCGACCGGCCATCCGGCACTGCCGGGGGAGCGGATCGTGACGCTGGCCGAGGCGCAAGCTCAGGCGGACTTCGCGATTCGGGTGCCGGCTGAACTCGGGACACCCGACGAGGTGCGCGTGGCGGACGGCGAGCCACCTCGGGTGGTCAGCCTGATCTACCGCGCTGGTCCCGGACGGCCCGCCGCCGATTCGTCGGGGATCGCGATACGGATCGACGAGTTCGCCGGCACCCTGTCCCCCGTGTACGAGAAATACGGCGCTGAGGTCGAAAGGACGCCAATCGACAGCTCACCCGGCATCTGGGTCCCGCGACCTCACGTCCTCCTGTACGTCGACCGTAGCGGCTCAGTCCGCGAGCAAGCCGCGCGAATGTCGGCGCAGACGCTGATTTGGCAGGTCGGCGCGACGACCCTGCGGATGGAAGGTGACTTCACCAAGGATGAGGCAATAGGTATTGCGCGTTCGACGCTTCCCTGAGCTAGCCGTCAGTGGTGACCGGTGCCTGAAGAATCAATCACCTCCCAACCAGGCTTTCTCCCATGGATCCACGACCAGGGCGGGATTGCTGCCCTCTTAGACCTTCAGGTCCGCCGGGTGACGCATGCCGTCAGTCAGACGATCCGGACCAAGCCCCTGATCTGCTCGACAATGTCAGGTTTTAGATCCATTTCGGGATGCGCAAGGCTGGCATGGAGCGTGAAGTGTTCGATGAGCTCGGGCTCGGCCGCGGTGGTGAACGCGCCCGGGCAGTCGGTGCCCAGGTCAGCGCACCGGAACGAATAGGCCATCTCGCACCTGCCTCCCTAGGGCATAAGGTCGGGCCTCGCCTAGCTGATTCTCCGTCCCCCAGGGGACGTGGACAAGAGCGCTGAGGGCTCGCAGAAGCAGCACCTGACGTAAGCCTCGATCGACTTACTCAGATCTTGCCGTAGATCACGCGCTCCTGCGCCGCGGGATGTGGGTGGTCCGGATGTTCGACCGGACCAGGTCGATGTGCTCATCCAGCGTGCTGCCGGGTGTTCGAGTGGAGTACAGGCCCACTGGTCCGGCCAGGAACAGCAGCCGCTCGGCGCCACGTACCTCCATCGCGTGCGTGTTGCCACCCCAACGATCACCCAGACGCCGGGGGGGAGACGGTCTCGGGGTTACGCGGCCGGCTCAGAGCCAGGCCGGTCGCCGAGACCCACAGCAGCAGAAGCGGACCCGAGACGAACGCGGCGTTGGCAAGGAGATCGTCGAGGACCAGATAGCCGACGCCGGATACGAGGAGCGCGAGTACCGCCAGGAGACTGACTACACGCAGCCAACTGGGTGTGCCGAGCTCGCGGTGAGCGAGCGCGGCGGTGCCGATCAGCGCGGCGAGGAGGAACATCTTGACCCCGTCGAGCCGGTTGATCGCATCGAAGACATCGTCGGCAGCGCTAACGTGGGCAGGCGAAGCGAGCGCCGTCGCGAGCACCACGCCCAGCGCGCATTGCGCGATCGAGATCAGGCACGCGGTCAGACCGGTGACGAGAGCGACGCGCGCCCGATCGGGCGCCGCGGGGCGGATCGCCCGCGCAAGGGCGACCACGACGACCGCCAGCGCGATCGCAGCGATTCCCTCGACGAGCACGAACTGGGCGGCGCCAACCGCCTGGTGCGCGCTGTAGGTCCTCACGACTTTCGCGCCCGACGCGCTCACCGCGAGGTTGGACGGCCAGATCGCCAGGCCGACGATCCAGGCGGCGACGTAGATGGCAGCAGCCCAGGCGGGCGCGGCGCTCCGTCGGCCGGCGTCGCTCGAGTCAGCCATGCCGTGATGCTACCGAGCGTTCTTAGGCATTTGAGCGGGTACGATCAAGGACCGGAGCTGAACCCGCAGGTCATGCGGCTTTTCGCTATTTGATCTTCCGTTGTCGCTGGTTCAGGTCGTTGCGATGGCCGCCGCGCGCGCCCGGCTCGATGCCCGACATCGCCTCGACCACCTGCCTCGCCCAGTCCGCGAACAGCGGGAGCTCTGAGTGCCCGGCGATGTGCAAGTGGGCCCTCCGGGCGCTGCTCACCGTCACGGTCGTCGCTTCGGTGGGCAGCACCCTGGCCATACTTCAGCACCTCGACAGATCGGACAGACCGATCACCGTCGAGATCCACGGCGTCGACCCACTAACGTGCGTTCCCGTCCGGGGCCACCGCCGGCTCGACATCTATCCGCCAGGCTGGCCGGGGACAAGGGCTACTCGCATCCGAGTGCGCCGCGGCTGCTGCGCCGTCGTGGCATCAGGTCGGACCCGGGCGGAAAGGCGTCGTGGGGGCGCAACTTCTACAACTGCTGCTGGAAGCCGGCCATCGACAATGCCAAGAAGCACGGCCTGGAGGTCAGGCCGCGGATCCACGACCTGCTGCATACGCACGTCTCCTGGCTGATTGCTCAGGGCGTACAGACTCGCGTGGCTTCTCGTCCTCGCGCGGCGGCGCCAGCCGGACGGCCAGGGCTGCCCGGCAGCGTCCACCGCGCCCTTGAAGGTGACTGCGTCAGCGCGGCCGCTGGCGCTGAGTACGGCGGTACTGGACAGGAGCTTTCTCGAACGCCATCCGTCCACTGACCGGGTCATTGAGCACCTCCGAATTGGCATCCCGGCGACACTCGAGACCTCGGGACAGCGCCGAGGGACTTACGATGCGTGCATGAGTAGGGGGCGGCTCGGCAGGTCCCTTGTATGGGTGGGATCGATCTTGGGTGTGCTCGGGCTGTTAGTCCTAGCGACGTCAGTCACGTTGTCGGGTGAGGGCGAGCCCAGCGCATCCCAGGACACTTCCGAACTCATCACGGCTATCGCCGGGTTGATCTCCGCGTTGGCCGGTTTGATCACGGCTATCAGCGGATTAATCATCGCCAAGCGATCTTCCAGCCAAGTCGCGAAGGGCAAAAGCGGCCGAAGGCGCTCCTAGCAAGCCTCCGTCGACCCCGGCGAGCTCGAGCTGACACCTCCGAATTTCCTAACGGCCGTTAATGGCGTGACACGCTGCCAACATCGTGGATCTGGTTGGCGCAAGTTCCCTGGCCGGGCGATACTTCCTGAACCGCGAACGCACGTTGGCAGCGAGGCTTCTCCTCATCAGTAAAGCCCCCGATCTCACGATCCGCTTCCGAGTTCTGAGTTTGATCAAGCAGCGTGTGTTCACGGCACGCCATTACCCCTCAGGCAGGAAGAGCCGATGGCCCGTTACGCCGAGCGAACGACTGTCGCCTCGGAGCAGAGCCGAGCCGAGATCGAGCGGACGCTGCGCAGGTATGGCGCGACCGGATACGCCTACGGTTGGCACGGCCAGGACGCCAGTCTCATGTTCGAGCTGAATTCGCGCCGCATCCGGTTCGTCCTCAAGCTCGCCGACCCGTCGAGCGCACTTCACCCATACTCCTGACCGCGGCGTCCTTCCGTCGCGTCCGCCACCCTCCCGCCATCGCACTCGATAGGTGGTCCCATGCTTGCCCGCGTCCTTTCTGATGGAGGCATGGGCGCAAAACCGGAAAGCATGGGGGTGGTAAAGACGGGCTTGATCAATACGCGATCTCGCAATTATCAAGAGCCTCCCACCTTCGTGCAGGTGAGAGGCTCGATCAAGTGGGGTGAGTGAGGGGACTCGAACCCCCGACACCCGGGACCACAACCCGGTGCTCTACCTGCTGAGCTACACCCACCATGTCGCCTGCGCAGCAGCAAGTGTACCGGCGCACCCCCTCGCCTCGAGCAGAGATCATTAAGGTCTGACCACCGCACGCGTTTTGCCTTCTGGTCGCTCGCGATGAACGCCGCTTACAGCAGCGTCGCTATCGCAGCAGCCGACGATGATCAGTCATCGACCACTCGGCCGGGTTC
Organism: Actinomycetes bacterium; assembly: GCA_036001885.1. Classification (GTDB taxonomy): domain Bacteria; phylum Actinomycetota; class Actinomycetes; order JAKEEW01; family JAKEEW01; genus DASYTV01. The sequence continues at coordinate 6,360 of DASYTV010000087.1, read as the reverse complement.
GTCCGGGATCAAGAGGTTAGCCCTGGTTTCGCCGGGCGGCTCAGCGCGGTCGGGCGGCGGGGTGCCCGTGGTCGCGCCAGCGATCGCTTTCGCTGTCTCCGAGTCTGGCCCTGGGGGCGGCACGAAGATGGCTTGGCGGTAGTAGCGAAGCTCCTGGATGCTCTCCCTGATGTCGGCGAGTGCCCGGTGGTTCCCGGTCTTGCCCGGGGAGTTGAAGTACGCCCGCGGATACCACCGCTTGGCCAGCTCCTTGATGCTCGACACATCAACCATCCGATAGTGCAGATGACCTTCGAGCGTCGGCATGTCCCGAGCGAGGAACCCACGGTCGGTCGCCACCGAGTTCCCGGCCAGCGGCGCCTTCCGTGGCTCCGCGACGAACTGGCGGACGTACGACAGCACGAGATCCTCAGCCTCACCAAGGCTGACTCCGCGGTCGAGCTCTGCGAGCAGGCCCGAGGTGGTGTGCATGGCGCGGACGACGTCGTCCATCTGCTCCACGGTTGGCTGCGGTGGCTTGATAACCACGTCGACTCCCTCACCGAGCACTGTGAGCTCCGCATCGGTGACCAGGGCAGCAACCTCGATGAGCGCGTCGCGGCGCAGGTCGAGACCGGTCATCTCGCAGTCGATCCAAACCAGGTAGTCGGCCACGCACCCCTCCTTGCTTTGCTGTCGGCCCACCTCCGTGTGCCTGCCACCCTATGGCCCGCGGCGGTGCCGTCCGCGCTGCTCAGCGGGGTGAAGCTCGCTCTCGTCCACCCTGGGCTCCGGCAGCCATGGCTCGGGAGGGTGATAGACCTCCGCGAAGCCCTGGTCGTGCTCCCAGGGCAGGCGCCCGTCGTCCTGGTTCGGGTACGGCCCGAGTGCCGGACCGATCGGCTCGGCGGGCGGGAGCCAGGGCGGTTGCGGAGGCATGTCGCTCATGTGCGGCACAGATGCGGCTCTGTCGTGCTCGGTTCCCTCCCACGGCCGCAGCGGACTGTCGGGAATCCATGCGTGCTCGTCGTTCCAGTCCGTGTCCCACGGCTCGTGCCGTGTCTGGCCAACGGGCGCCGGCGGCCAGGGTTGCTCCGGTGCACTGTAAAACTGCTCGGTTCCCATGGGCTCAGGAGCCCACGCCGGCCCTGGCGGCCCCGGCTGGGGATGAGCGGGTGCGTCGGCGGTCTCGCTGGTCCCGAGTTGGGGAAGGGAAAGCCCGGTCATCCGTACGACGACGAAGATCGATGCGGTAACGGCTGCAACTGCGCCCGCACCTAAGGCCGCTGTGGTGATATCAGCGCCAGTCAGGATGAGGACGGCAGGGACAACCACTGTCGCGAATGCACCCCAGCCCAGGCACTCGCGGACGACGTCCGGCTGCCGAGGCCGGCCGCGTTGCGAGTCGAGATGCTCGGACACGGCAGCCAGCGTAGAGAGCCTTGCCGTCGTTTGGCGATGGTCGTTCTCACACTTCGGTTCGCGGCCCGCCCACATGGGGGTGGTGGTTAAGGCCAGAGCGAGCGGAGCCTCGCCTTCGTCACCCCGTCGCAGAGGGCTCCTGCGACGCCGGCGTCGTATGCCTGCTTCGCGGTGATACCGAGCCGGTCCAGTTGCGAGTACTCGCGGCCCAGGTCAGTAGCGAACATCGCTGGGTCGTCCGTGTTCACCGTGCAGAGCACGCCTGCCTCGACCATGTGCGGCAACGGATGCTCGTCGAGCGACCGGACCGCTCCGGTGCGGACGTTCGATGTCGGGCAGACGTCGCAGACGATGCCGCGATCGGCGAGTTCGGCGAGCAGGACTGGATCATCGACTGCGCGGATGCCATGCCTGATCCGGTCGGCATGCAGCGCATCGAGCGCCCGCCGTACGGACGAAGGCCCAGAGACTTCGCCGGCATGTGGGACCGAGCCGAGCCCGCCAGCTCTCGCGATATCGAAACAACGGGTGAACAGCTCGGGCGGGTACTTGGCTTCGGGACCACCGAGCCCGAGGCCCACGACGCCGCGTTCCCGGTATTTGACGGCGAAGGGCACGACCTGCTCTATCGCGACCGGATCGGTGTTGCGGGCGATGTCGGGCGTCAACCGGACCTCGATGCCCAGCTCTTCGCGGGCCTGCTGCGCGCCATCGCAGTAGCCGGAGAACAGCTCGTCGGGATCGAGCCCCAGCCACAGTCGCTCGAACGGCGAAACGATGCCCTCCAGATAGACGGCGCCGTGAGCGGCCGCTTCTCGCGCGTAATCAACGACCACCTGCCGGAAGTCGTCATAGGTGCGCAGGACATTCGTGGTGAGCACCCACACCTCGATGAAGTGCGCGAAGTCACGGAACTCATAGAAGGGAGCGGCTTCCTCAACCGTGGAGAACGGCAGCACCTCGCCGTTCCGCCCGGCGATGTCCAGCAGCGTCTGCGGCCGAACCGTTCCCTCGAGGTGCACGTGCAGCTCGATCTTTGGGACCTGTGCCGGTTCGCTCGGTGGCTGCGCCCTTCCCGGCTCCGCGTCGATCACTTCGCAGAGGCTAGCTCCTCGCGGTGACAGCTAGCGCCCTCGCTTGCTTTGCAGGAAGCTGGCGTCCGTGAGCGTGATCTTGATCACCGGCGCGGCCGGCCGTATCGGGACTTATCTGCGGCGCGGCCTTCCGCATCTCGGCTGGCGGCTACGCCTCCTCGATGTCAAGCAGCCCGTCAACCCCGCGTCCGGCGAGGAGGCCGTTGTCGCCGACATCCGGGATACCAAAGCCATGGAAGCAGCCGTTCGCGGCGTCGACGCTGTCGTACACCTCGCCGGCATCGCCGGTGAGGCGCCATTCGCCGACATCTGCGCCGCGAACATCGTGGGCACCCACACTGTCTTCGACGCCGCCCGGCGCGCGGGCGTGTCCCGGATCGTGTACGCGAGCAGCAACCACGCTGTCGGCTTTACGCCCCGGCAGCCGCTCGTACCGGTTGATCTGCCGATCCGCCCTGACACCTACTACGGCGTGTCGAAGGCCTTTGGGGAGGCGCTGGCGAGGTTCTTCGTCGACCGGTACGGGATGCGGATCGCCTGCCTGCGGATCGGAAGCTGCGAAGACGAGCCGAGCAGTGTGCGGTCGCTGTCGACCTGGCTGAGCCCCCGCGACATGGTCGGTCTGACCCATGCCTGCCTGAGCGCAACCGAGCTGGACTTCGCGATCGTGTATGCGATCTCCGCCAACACCCGTGCCTGGTGGGATCTGGGATCGGGTCGTGCCTTGGGTTACCAGCCCGCCGACGACGCCGAAGAGTACGCACCGCGCGTGCTGGCGGTGGCCGATGGCGAGCTCAGCGCGGATGACCCCGACTATGCCTGGCTAGGGGGCCGCTTTACCGAGATGATTCCCGAGCCGTGATCCCGGCGCCCACGCCGGTGCGTCCCGAGATCTTCTCGTACGCCACACTGGCGCAGCGCCGCGGTCAGGTCGAAGAGACCACAGACGGGTCCGGCCCGGGGTCCCCACCGGTTGCGCGGATGGCGAGCCGGTCGAGGAAGTGGTCCCACCCTTCCCGATGGATGTCGAACATCTCCAGAGGGAGGCCGTGATGCGCCAGCCGCACCTCGGTACCGGTAGGTGTCGGCTCGAGGATGATCTCGACCGTGCTCGATGCGGGTGGCACCGGACTGCCTTCGGCTTCCCATCCCCAGGTGAAGGAGATTCGCGTCGGCGGCTCGACGGCGACGAAGTGGCCGGACGCGTAGCCGTCACCACGGACGTTCATCCGGAAGATGCCCCCGGGTCTCGGGTCCAGCTCAGCATCGACCCCCATCCACGAGAGCCATCGATCCGCTTCGGTGAAGAACGAGAAGACGGTTTCCGGGTGGGGCCTTGATCTCCCTGACGACGGTCACTACCGGCTGGGCTGCCGTCATGTCCGCGTCCCTTCCCGGATGGTCTTCCTGAAGAGCCGGCTGCGTCGCAGTCAGCGTTCGTCGGCATGCTGCCGGTCAGTCCCGCTTGTGGAGGTCGCCTCCTCGGCGAGGGCGGCGAGTCTATCGAGCTGATCGGCCCACATGGACTCGAGCCAGCCGGCCATCGGCCCGAGCGCCTCCTTGTTGGCGCGATAGAACCGGCGCGTTCCGTCCTGGCGAACGAGCACAAGACCGGCCCGCCGTAGCACACCGAGGTGCTGGCTGACCGCGCCGAATGTGACGTCGAACGAATCGGCGATCTCACCGGCTGATCGCTCGGCGTCCCACACCAAGCGCAGGATCTCCCTGCGGCGTGGCTCGGCGACGATCTGGACAGCGTCCATAAGACTTACTTTAGTCAGCGCTCAAATTTGACAGCAAGTCCGTCTTGGACCTAATTTTAGCCAAGCCTAAAGCTCGCGGGCTCCCCCTGTCCAACAACAGCGGAGCCGCCAGCGGCTGGCGGAAGATCAACACAGAGAACGAGGGAGACCACGTCATGGCCGACATGCACATGCAGTACGCGATCGCGGCGGATCCGAAGACCGTCTATGACGCCGTCACCACCAGGGCCGGACTCGCAAGCTGGTGGACCACGAGAGTCGAGGTGCCGGAGACCGTCGGCGGGGTCGTGAAGGCATCCTTCCCTGACATGCCGATGACATGGGACTTGGAAATCGTGGAGCTCACCGAACCGACGCGCGTGGTCTGGAAGGCGATCGCCGGCCCTCCGCACTGGGCTGGCACAACGATCGTCTTCGAGCTGTCCCCAGGCGAGGACGGCGGCAGCATGCTTCGTTTCGACCACCTGGGCTTCAGCGAGGTCAACGACATGTTCCGGATCGTCACCGTGGGCTGGGCGCAAGTCCTCGGACACCTCAAGGTGTATGCGGAGACGGGGACGCCGACTCCGTTCTTCGACTTCTGACTCGTGGCAGATGCGGGCGGCGGTTAAGCGCACTAGTAGTGCTCGTGATGATCCGTAGCGTCGGAGCCCGTGGAAGACTGGCTGCATGGATTTGCGGATCTTCACCGAACCGCAGCAAGGAGCCTCGTACGACACGCTTCTCTCGGTCGCGCGAACAGCCGAGCATTGCGGATTCGGCGCGTTCTTCCGGTCCGACCACTACGTGAAAATGGGCGACGTCACCGGCCTGCCTGGGCCGACGGATTCGTGGATAACGCTTGCGGGCCTCGCCCGCGAGACCTCCCGCGTGCGGCTCGGCACGCTGCTCACGGCCGCCACGTTCAGGCTGCCTGGACCGCTCGCGATCGGGGTGGCGCAAGTGGATCAGATGTCCGGTGGCCGAGTGGAATTCGGCCTCGGCGCCGGCTGGTTCGCTGCGGAGCATCGTGCATATGGGATCCCATTCCCCGGCGAACGCGAGCGGCATGAGCGAATGGTGGAGCAGCTGCAGATCATCAAGGGGCTGTGGGAGACACCGGAAGGCTCCAGCTTTAGCTTCCGCGGCCAGTACTACACGCTGGAGGACTCTCCCGGGCTGCCGAAGCCGGCCCAGCGACCGCGGCCGCCGATCATTGTCGGCGGTACGGGTCTGCGGCGGACGCCGCGCGTTGCGGCGACGCATGCCGACGAGTTCAATGTCTCCTTCATGGACGTGCAGGAGACGGCCATCCGCATCGAGGCCGGCCGTGCTGCTTGCACAGAGCTTGGTCGCGATCCTGGGTCATTGATATCTTCCGCAGCTTTGACCACCTGCTGCGGACGCGACGAAGCCGAGCTGAAACGGCGTGCCGGGGCGATCGGTGAAGACCTGGACGACCTGCGGTCCGGCGGGCTAGCTGGGTCGCCTGCCGAGATCGCCGACCGCATCGGGCAGTACTCACAGGTCGGCGTGAGTCGGATCTACCTGCAGATACTTGACCTCGACGATCTCGCACACCTTGAGCTGATCGCGTCTGAGGTCCTCTCCCAGGTCGGATAGGACATCAGCATCGGTCAGAACGGTGGCGGGTCCGGGTCGGTGTCGGTGGTTCGGGGAGCGTCGCCGGCGGGTGGTGGCTCGGTCTTGGCCTCTGTCTGCGGGCTTGCCGGGGGTGGGTGACGGATCGGTCCGATTTGTGTGGGGGGCCGGTCGTAGTGGTGTCCGGTGGGGGAGCGCCAGCGAAAGTCTCATGTGGGTTGCGGCTCACGGTTGGGAGCAGCGTAGTGGGCGTGCTCGTACTCGGTTGGGGTGAGCATCCCGAGGGAGCCGTGCAGGCGGCGGTGGTTGTACCAGTCGACCCAGCCGGCGGTGGCGTATTCGACGTCGGCGATCGTCTTGTAGGGGCCGGGGTGGAACACGGTGGTGGCGATGCATTCGGTCTTGAATAGGCCGATGACCGTTTCCATCAGGGCGTTGTCGTAGGCGTCGCCGACGGTGCCGACCGAGGGGGCGATGCCTTCCAGGGCGAGGTGCTCGGTGAACCGCAGGGAGGTGTATTG
>DASYTV010000086.1:0-2431 GCA_036001885.1 Actinomycetes bacterium | reverse complement strand
TCGGCGCCGAAGGCGGTGAGATAGGGCAGCCACCGGGGATCATGCCGGCCGCTGCCGAGTATTCGCCACGCCGGCCCGCTCGGCGGAGCGGGGTGCCTGCGCAGCCGCCAGCCGAGCTCGCCGATTTGGCGGTCTCCTTTGATGTGATTGCACCGGCGGCAGGCCGACACGACGTTGTCCCACGTGTGAAGTCCCCCGCGGCTGCGGGGGACGACGTGGTCGATGCTCGTCGCGGGAGAACCGCAGTAGACGCACCGCCCGCCATCGCGGGCAAAGACAGCGCGCCGAGTGAGCGGTACCGCCGAACCTCGGTGCGGGATTCTGACGAATCGGGTCAGCCGTACGACCGAGGGTGCGGCGAGCGAGATCCGCTCACTGTGCAAGATCAGGTCCGCTTCCTCGAGCGTCACCGCCCGGTGCGACAGTACGAGCACGATGGCACGCCGCTGGGGCACGGTGCACAACGGCTCGTACGTCGCGTTCAAGATCAACGCGTGGGCCACGGGGCCTCCTTCTGGCAAGTCCCGGCGCGTGGCTTGCGCCGGGCCCCCGGCGGAACCAGTTTCCCCCGATCAAGGCCCGAACTCCATGTCTTTAGATCAAACAATCCGGTAACCGAAGTTTGCCCAGGTCAGGGGGCGGAGGGTTGCTCCTGTACCGCATCTGTGCCACTCGAGACGGCATCCAGGACCTTACGAGCGCCATCCTCGGAGGTAGGCATCATGTGCCCGTAGACCCGCACCTCCCGCCCTGGTGGCCGGCCCGGGTGATCGGTAACGTGCGAGCATGGAGTCCGATCACGAGCGGGTGGATATAGAGCGAGTCGTCCCGCCCGTGCCTACCGTCACGGAGATTCGCAACCCTCACCGTCAACTTCCCCCCGGTGCGCGGCAGCGGGCCGCAGACCGCCAGCCGGTCGGTCAGCTTCCCCACTGACGTCCGCAACGCCACCGTTGGCATCACCGGCTACTCGCTCGGCTTCGTCGATGAGGACCACCATCTCGGCCGGATGGAGATCGGTGTGGAATCGCGGATAGCAGGCCAGGTCGTGCACGTTGACGCCCGGCTGGGATTGCGTGACTGGTCCGGGAACTGGGACGACGCATACCAAGGCTGGATCACCGCGGCGGTCATCGCCGAGCTGTCGCTCCTTAGCCCACCGCTGCCGACCGCGGAAGTGTCGGCGCCCGAGGCGGTGAGGCAAGGCGTCGTCTCGTTGAGCACCGAACCGGTCGGGACATCGCCGCCCGACGGCGACTCGGGGAGATGATGGACATGCAGATTGCGTACTCCTCGATCAGCTTCGAACCGTTCGAAGGCTCAGGTCCGCGCGAAGCCAGTAGCGAGGTCACCTTTGCGAACCCAGTGAGCGTCGTCGGCTGCTTCCTCACTGGTTTCGAGGTCAGCTACGCACAAGGAGATGGCGATCATCACTTGGCAACGTCGAGCTCAAGCTTCGCGCCGATCGACTCGACCCATGGCGCACGCTGGTCACGGCGAGATTCGGGCTGCGCGATGCGTCAGGCGATTGGGACGACAAGTACCAGGGAACCGTGTATTTCAACGTGGTCGGTGACTAATGAATGCATTCGACGTTGGAATACGTTCCAAGTCACCAAGGGCAGTGGCCCAGCCCAGGTGCAGCAGCACATCCGGTACGACGCGCCGGTGACATCGGCGATAGCCATCCTCAGAGGCTTCGAAGCCGCCTACTTGCCGCAGACCGACCACCACCTCGGCAACCTGCAAGCACAGGTCGAGACCATCCTCGATCCCACTGACCCACGTGATGTCCATGTCACAGTGACCCTCGGCCTCCGGGACTGGTCGGGGAATTGGGACGACGACTACTACGGGCGGGTGGAGTACACCCTGATCACGTTCTGACGGCGCGCCCGCGCGGTCAGATTGCGGCCATCGCGACGCGTCGCTTCACTTCGCTCCCGAGTGCATCCAGCTGAGTCCCAAATGTCCGCTTTCCTGATGCAGCCGGGGCACGAAGTGATGCCGCGAGGCACACAGTCGCAGCCCGCGACGCTGCGACAGAGGGTCGGTCGGCGGTGGCCTAGTGTCCCGGTAACGAGGGGTCTTTGACGGATGCCCGAGGACCGCTGGATGCATGGCAAGGCCGCAGCGAGCCTTCGTAGTGGAGCTACGTGGGCGAGCGAGAACGCGGCCAGGCGGCAGCGGGACCGGGCAGACGCAAAGGTCCCTCGTTACCGGGACACTAGGGTGGCGGGCATGGAGCGCGCCTATCCCGAGGCCGAACGGCTCGACCTCGTCGAGGAGATTTCCGGGCACCGCATCGCCGATCCCTATCGATGGCTCGAGGACGCCGACGCGGAGCAGACCGAGCGCTGGGCGAACGCTCAGGACGCGCTCTTCGCGGCGCACCAAGCCCGTTGGCCGGACCGGGACGGGCTACGCGCCC
>DASYTV010000085.1:0-1860 GCA_036001885.1 Actinomycetes bacterium | reverse complement strand
GACGAGCTGTCGCGTGACGAAGGGTTGACCGGGCAGCCGCGCCACGACGCTCTGGCGCAGCTCGGCACCCAGCTGCATACCGATGCGACCACGGCGGCCGATCAGCCCAAGGTGCATCGGCTCGCGGCGGCGGTCGACGATGTGGCCAAGGCCGCCCAGTAGGAGAGGCGCAGTGAGGAGCGGCGCACCTGTCCCGATGGTCAGGGCGGGTGCGCCGCCCTGCGTTCGGCGGTGAGTGACGCCGTAGCGCGTGAGGTGGTAATGGCTTCGTGAGCGGTCGTTCGCTGCTGTGGCCCCTATTCCTGCTCGGGACGGTGACGTGCGGTGAGGCAGGCACGTCCCTGGGCGAGCGGGTGCCGACGGCGTCGGTCAGCGGCGTCACGTACGCGCTGCGCAGCGTCGCCGGCCAAGCACTGCCCCAGCCCACAACCCAGGCGAACGGCGCCCCCAGCTACCTGGCCGACACGATCCGCTTCGACATTGCCTACGCGGCCAACGTTCCCGGACCGCTGGCCTTGACGCGCACGGTATACCGCGCATCGGGCGGCGGACGTGATACCGTGGTCGTCATCGTCCGCTACGCGCAGGATGCCGATCGTTTGTCCTTCCCTCCCTTGTGTGTGCCGAGCAAGCAGTGCCCGACTCGGTTCCTCGAAGGGAGGCTCGAGAGTTCGTCGCTGACGCTCGAAGTGCCCCTCCCATTGCGTGGACCGCTGCGCTACGAACGGGTCCTTCGGTGACAGTCTCCGTATCGGGTGTAGCTTAGGCCGCTCGCACCCGTCTGGGATTCCCGCTCCCCTGGAGGCTGCCATGACCGGGCTCTCGAGTTTGCTGGTACCGATCCTGCTGTCCGCCGTCGCGGTGTTCCTCGTCAGCTCCATCATCCACATGGCCACGCCGTGGCATAAGAGCGACTACCCGAAGATTCCAAACGAAGACAAGGTCCGCGACGCGCTTCGCCCGCTCGGCATTCCGCCCGGGGACTACATGGTGCCCCGACCCACCAGCTCCCAGGAAATGAAGGCCCCGGAATTCCTCGAGAAGGTCAAGCAAGGACCGGTGCTCGTCGTGACGGTGTTGCCGAACGCCATGATGTCGATGGGAACGAATCTGGCCCTCTGGTTCGTGTACTCGATCATCGTGGGCGCGTTCGCCGGATACGTCGCCGGCCTGGCGCTGCCGGCCGCGGCCCCGCGCGGAGACGTGGTGCGGTTCGTCGGGATCACCGCGTTCGTGGGGTACGCGGTCGCGCTGTGGCAGATGTCGATCTGGTATCGGCGTTCGTGGGGCATCACGTTCAAAGCCACCGTGGACGGCGTGATCTACGGCCTCGTCACCGCGCTGGTGTTCGGCTGGCTGTGGCCGAAATAGGCGGCCCGCGTCACGTCGGGACCGTCTTAGTAGCAACCCTGCTGCTGGGCTGTACGGCTCGGAGCGCCCCCCCCCGGACCCGACGGTCGCGTATCTCAGTCGGCTGACCGCCGGTGACCGCCCGGCCCTCGAGGCCGGCTTCGCGGGCGAGCCCGCGATCGATGATCCGATGGATGGCCGGGTTCGCGGTCGGGTCGAGTTCGAGCGCTTTGTCTCGAGCCGGCACCAGTGGCTGACCGAGCGGGCGGCCACGGTCGAGTCGCTGCGGACGACCCGTGACGACCGTCGCACGGTGTTCGAGGCCGTGCTGCATCTGCGGCTGCCAGACACCGCAATCGATCTCCCCATCGCGGTCGTAGGCGACCGGGAGGCGGGCGCGGCGAATCGGGTCAGCGCCATCCGCGTCTACCACAGTCATTGGCCCTTGCTAGGGGCGCATCGCGTGCGGCCTCAACTGCTGCCGCCGGATTCGACCCTTGTCTTCAGGGA
>DASYTV010000084.1:0-2391 GCA_036001885.1 Actinomycetes bacterium | reverse complement strand
GGGGAGCCGACCACCGCGGCGATTCTCACCGAGTACCTGCGTACCGCGGTCGACGGCTGGGAACTGGCCAAGACCAGCGTGCGCGACCTGTTCGCGGAGGCCGATCTGCACGCGGACGAGGTCGGCGGCGATTTCGCGAGTGAGGCGTACCGCCTGGGCCAGGCGACGGCGGAGGTTCACGCCGACCTGGCCGCGGCGCTGCCGACCGCGACGTTCGATTCCTCCGACCTCGGCACCATCGCGGTGGGGATGCACGAGCGACTGTCCGCAGCGATGGCGGAGGTGCCGGCCCTCGCACCGTACGCAGACGCCTTAAGCGATGCTTACGACGTGCTCGCCCGCAGGCCTGCGACGGCCGAACCGATCCCGATGCAACGGATCCACGGTGACCTGCACCTGGGACAGGTGCTACGTACCGAGATGGGCTGGTTCCTGATCGATTTCGAAGGCGAGCCTGCGCGCCCGCTCGCCGAGCGGCGCCTGCCCGATTCGCCGCTGCGAGATGTTGCGGGCATGCTGCGCTCCTTCGAATACGCGGCCCGGCACATGCTCGTCCTCTCTGACACTCCGCCCTCGCCACAGCTCGAGTACCGCGCTGACGAGTGGGCGCTGCGAAACCGCGACGCCTTCTGCGACGGCTACACCGTCGCCCTGGGCGTGGACCCGCGAGACGACCCGGCGCTGCTGCGTGCCTTCGAGGCCGACAAGATCGTGTACGAGGTCATGTACGAGGCACGCCACCGGCCGAGCTGGCTGCCGATCCCGCTCGCCGGCGCACACCGCCTCGGCGAGATGTAGTCGCCCCGGATCTCCGGCCTCGTCAGCACGAAGATCCCTAGTTTGGTGGGATCGGGCGTAGGACGTGATGGTGCTGCGGAACGCGGCGGGCCGGGCGGTGTGCTGTTTGGCGGACGGTAGGCGTGGCAGGCTGAGGGGGTGGCTGAGACAGCGACGGCGGAACCGGTTGAGCGGACGGAGTTGCAGTCACTCGTCGAGGGAACACACCACGATCCCCACGCCGTCCTCGGGCCCCATCCCTACGACGGCAGCGTGACAGTGCGGGTATTCCGCCCGTGGGCGGAACGGGTCACCGTCCTGACCGAGGGACGCCGTGTCGACCTCAAGCATGAGTACCAAGGCGTCTTCGCCGGCGCGCTGCCGCAGGCCGATGTCCCCGACTACCGGCTCGAGGTGGCATATCCCGGATTCACCGTCGCCGCCGACGATCCTTACCGCTATCTCCCCACCCTCGGCGACGTCGACCTGCACCTGATCGGGGAGGGCAGGCACGAGCAGCTCTGGCAGGTCCTCGGCTCGCATGTGCAGACGTACGAGGCGCCGACTGGGCAGGTGACCGGGACGTCGTTCGCGGTTTGGGCACCGAACGCCCAGGGGGTGCGCGTCGTCGGCGACTTCAACTACTGGGAAGGCCGCGCGTATCCGATGCGCTCGATGGGCGGCACCGGTCTCTGGGAGCTCTTCGTGCCCGACGTCGGCGCCGGTACGCAGTACAAGTACGAGATCCTCGGCCGGGACGGAGTCTGGCGGCAGAAGGCAGACCCCGTTGCCTTCTTCGCCGAACGCCCACCAGCGACGGCATCGGTCGTCTTCGAGTCGGCGTACACCTGGGGTGATAAGGAATGGATGCAAGCCCGAGCGCGCCGCAGTCCACACCAGCAGGCGCTGTCGATCTACGAGGTCCATCTCGGCTCGTGGCGCGCGGGCCTGTCCTACCGGCAACTCGCTGACGAGCTCGTCCCCTACGTCGCAGACCTCGGCTTCTCCCATGTCGAGCTGATGCCGGTGGCCGAGCATCCTTACGGTGGCTCGTGGGGTTACCAGGTCTCGTCCTACTTCGCGCCCACGGCGCGTTATGGGACGCCGGACGACTTCCGCTACCTCGTCGACCGCTTCCACCAGAGGGGCATCGGTGTCATCGTCGACTGGGTGCCGGCGCACTTCCCGCGCGACACCTGGGCGCTCGCCCGCTTCGACGGGACGCCGCTCTATGAGCACGCAGACCCGCGGCGCGGCGAACACCCGGACTGGGGCACCCTCGTCTTCGACTATGGCCGGCGCGAGGTTCGCAACTTCCTGGTCGCCAACGCGCTGTACTGGCTTGAGGAGTTCCACCTCGATGGACTGCGCGTGGACGCCGTCGCGTCGATGCTCTATCTCGACTACTCACGGAAGGCCGGGGAGTGGGTGCCCAACCCGCAAGGTGGCCGGGAGAATCTGGACGCCGTCGGGTTCCTGCAGGAGATGAACGCGACGGTCTACAAGCGCGTGCCCGGCGTTATCACGGTCGCTGAGGAGTCGACCGCGTGGCCGGGGGTCACCAAACCGACCAGCGCGGGAGGGCTCGGCTTCGGGTTCAAGTGGAACATGGGC
>DASYTV010000083.1:0-4112 GCA_036001885.1 Actinomycetes bacterium | reverse complement strand
ACACTTCGCCGATCCCGCGGTCTGGCGGTCCTGGTGGCCGGACCTCGAATTAATGGTCTGCGAGGACCGTGCTGCCGAGGGTATCCGTTGGAAGGTCAGCGGTCCGCTCACCGGCTGGGCCGAAGTATGGATCGAGGAGTGCGGCAGGAAAGGATCTATCGTGCACTTCATCCTGCGGGCCGACCCGCCACGTCCGTACCGCTGGCGGAGTGTGGCGCGCAGCCGCCGGTTGACACATCGCTACCGGGCGGCATGGAAGGTCCGTATCCACGCCCTCGGTGACCGCTTCGAAGCCGAGGCACCCGAGAGCGCCCAGCCGGCGATTCCTGGAGCGCCGAAGCGAGCCGGGGCCTCGTAAGGGTGCCGATGCGGTTGCACGTGGTGAGCGACGTTCACGGTGCCGCGGACGCGCTCGCCCGTGCTGCGGAGGGGGCGGACGCGCTGATCTCGCTCGGCGACCTCGCCCTTTTCGTCGACTATGTGGATCACTCCCGCGGAGTGTTCGGCGAGCTGTTCGGCGCTGACGCGGTCTCCCACTGGATAGATCTTCGCGATGCGGGTCGCTTCGCGGCGGCACGGGACTTTGTACGCCAACAGTTCGAGGCTGTCGGCGGCGACTTTGAGACGCGAGCCGTAGACGCGGTGCGAGACCAGTACCGCAGGATCTTCGCGGCGATGCCGACGCCGACGTACCTGACGTACGGGAATGTCGATCTGCCTCGCCTCTATCCGGAATTCCTGCGCGACGGCCTGCATCTGCTTGACGGCCAGACGGTCCAGCTGGCCGGCCTCGTCTTCGGGTTCGTCGGCGGCGGGCTGCCCACGCCACATCGCACGCCGACCGAGGTGGACGAGGAGGTCTACGCCGCCAAAGTGGCCGCACTCGGCAAGGTCGACGTCCTTTGTGCTCATATCCCACCTGCGATCCCCGAGCTTATGTACGACACGGTCGCGCGGCGGTTCGAGCGGGGCAGTGAAGCGCTGCTCGAAGCGATCCAGGCCCACCAGCCGCGGCTGGCGCTCTTCGGGCACGTTCACCAACCGCTTGCCAAGCGGATGCGGATCGGTCGGACGGAATGCGTGAACGTGGGGCACTTCGCCGCCAGCAAGCGACCGTATGTGCTCACAGTTGGCGACCGGTAGCCTGGCAGCCCACGAGGTTCCCGCCCGGTCGGACACGAGGCATCGCTTGCCGGGTGGGGACAGCCAGGCGCAGCGGAGGCCTCCCGAGGGGGAATCGGCCGCGACGGGTTCGAAGGTGGCGACAGCCTTGGGCGGAGCGAGGGGGCGCTAATGGCGGACCAAACCACGTCGAGCATTACGATCGCGGCCGATGCCGCCGAGGTGATGGCGGTGATCGCCGATTTTCCTTCCTATCCGCTGTGGACCGGACAGGTGAAACGGGCGGACGTGGTCGAAGCGGGGCCGGGCGGGCGAGCCCGCCGCGTGCACTTCGTTCTGGACGCCGGTGCCATCAAGGATGAGTACACGCTCGCCTACACCTGGGATGCCGACCACGAGGTCCGCTGGACCCTCGACCAGGAAGGCACGCTGCTGCGCGCACTCGACGGGTCATATGTCTTGACGCCCACGGAGGGCGGGACGACGGAGGTCGCCTACCGGCTCACCGTCGATCTCAAGATTCCGATGATCGGATTGATCAAACGCAAGGCGGAAAAGGTCATCGTCGACACGGCTCTTAAAGAGCTCGACCGCCGGGTCGCACGCGTTCGTGCCGCGGATCCGAACGTCGAGGGGGCCGACCGCACCCCTGGGACCCCATCGAGCTCGGAGGACCGGTGACGGCGCCGCGGGTCCTTCTGTTCACCGGTAAGGGAGGCGTCGGCAAGACGACGGCAGCCGCGGGGACGGCCACCCTCGCCGCGAACCGCGGGCAGAAGACCTTGGTTCTGTCGACCGACCCGGCGCATTCGCTGGCCGACGCCTTCGACCATCAGGTAGGTAAGCAGCCGACGCAGGTCGACGTCGGCCTCTATGTCCAGCACGTCGATGCCCGCGGACGGCTGGAGCGGTCGTGGGGAGACGTCCAGCGCTACTTACTCTCGGTCCTCGACGCCGCCGGGGTCGATCCGATCGAGGCCGCTGAGCTTACGGTCCTGCCTGGCGCTGACGAGGTGCTCGCGCTTCTCGAGGTGCGCGACCAGGTCCGCTCAGGAAGCTGGGACCTGGTAGTGGTCGACTGCGCGCCGACCGGGGAGACCCTGCGGCTGCTCGCGTTGCCCGAGGCGCTCGGCTGGTACATGGACCGGGTTTTCCCGCTCGAGCGGCGCCTGATCAAGACCCTCCGGCCGGTGTTGCGGCGGGCCGCCGGGGTTCCGATGCCGCACGAAGCGGTCTTCGACGCGATCGAACGTATGCATGCCGAGCTGGCAGCCGTGCGGGAGGTCCTCACCGGGCCGAGGTCATCTGTTCGGCTGGTCCTCACACCAGAATCCGTCGTGGTGGCCGAGGCGCGACGGACGCTGACGTCGCTCTCGTTGTACGGCTACCGTGTGGACGCAGTGATCGCCAACAGGGTGTTCCCGGCCGGTGGCGCCGACGCCTGGCGGCGAGGATGGATCGCCGCGCAAGCCGAGCAACTCGAGGAGATCGATGCGTCGTTCGCACCCCTTCCTGTCTACCGGTCGCCTTATCGTGCGGCAGAGCCGGTCGGCCTCGAGGAACTGGCGGCATTCGCCGCGGCGGCCTACGGCGACGGGGTGCGGCGAGCCGTTGATCCCTTCGCGGAGCCAACCGTGGATGATCCCGTTCGAGTGTCGCGGGAGAGCACCGGTTATGTCCTCTCGCTCGCACTTCCGTTCGCCGACCGGCGGGAGATGGACCTGGTGCGCAGGGGAAACGAGCTCGTCCTGACAGTCGGGGACAGCCGCAGGCTGCTTGCGTTGCCCGCGGCATTATGGCGCTGCGAGGTAGCCGGCGCCGAGCTCGTCGCAGGTCGGCTTTCGGTCCGCTTCGGTACACAGGAAGACTCAGCGAAGAGTGTGGGTCGTCGATCCGCCCATTCTCCTCGCCCTGCGCATGAACTGGACAGGAGCGGCGATGTGGCAGCCGAAGCGCGGGCACGTACTCGCGACTGATCACACGGACGGAATGGTGGCGATGCGGTTATGACTGGCGGTTCGGCCGAAGAGGCGGTAGGGACCGCAGCCGAGGAGGCCGCGAAGCTGATCGCATCGCTGACGAGCTGGGTCGGTGACCATATCGCCACCGATGCCGAGGAGTGCCAGCTCTGCCCGATCTGCCTGCTCATTCGCAGCGTCCGAGACGCCAATCCTGATGTGGTTCGGCACCTCGCCGTTGCTGGCCTGTCGCTCGCCGCGGCAGCCAAGGCGTTCCTCGAAGGCCCAGCAGGCGCTGGCGGTGTCGTCCCGGATGCGGCAACCGGATACGGTTCGTCCGGCCGAACCAACGGGTCGGCGCGAATCGACATAACCGGTGACGAGGGCTGACGACTCCATGGCGCTGACGATCGGCGTGGACATCGGGGGAACGAAGGTGGCGGCCGGGGTGGTGGACGAGTCTGGCCGGATCTTGGTCTCTGACAAGCGGGAGACGCCTGCCCAGGACCCGAAGGCGACCGAGGACAC
This sequence comes from Actinomycetes bacterium, assembly GCA_036001885.1. GTDB lineage: Bacteria > Actinomycetota > Actinomycetes > JAKEEW01 > JAKEEW01 > DASYTV01. Next base: position 504 of record DASYTV010000083.1, on the reverse strand, counting down.
GATCGCTGATGCCATCAATGACCTCGCAGGAAGCCGCCCTGGGATCGCCGCCGCAGGCATCGGCGCTGCGGGTTTCATCGACCAGCAGCGGGCGACCGTCCTTTTCGCGCCGAACCTTGCCTGGCGAGAGGAGCCGATCAAGGCCGAGCTAGAGAAGCGGGTGGGCCTGCCGATCGTGATCGAGAACGACGCGAACGCCGCTGCCTGGGGAGAGACCAAATTCGGCGCGGGTCGCGGGCAGGATCACGTGGTCTGCGTAACCGTGGGAACCGGGATCGGCGGCGGAATCCTGCTAGACGGACAGCTCTATCGCGGTCGCTGGGGACTCGCCGGAGAGTTCGGTCATATGCAGGTCGTGCCGGGTGGGCTGCGCTGCGGCTGCGGCAACAAGGGCTGCTGGGAGCAGTATGCGAGCGGAAATGCTCTGGTGCGCGAGGGTCGTGAGCTCGCCCAATCCGGCGCGCCGCTCGCCAACACGCTCCTGGACCTCGCCGGCGGGGATGT
>DASYTV010000082.1:0-13174 GCA_036001885.1 Actinomycetes bacterium | reverse complement strand
GCTGCCGCGTTGGCTGGAGTCGGCTGGCCAGCTCCGCGGCGCGCCAGGCTGCTGCGCGCAGCTCGTCGAGATCGGAGCGAGCGACAACCTCTCGCACACCCGCACGCAGCGCGTCGGACAGCATGAGCGAATCAAATCGTTCCCGAACCAAGATCACGCCTAGGGTGGGACGCTCCACCCGCATACGCTCGGCGAAGTCAAAGCAGTCCACGAGCGGGACCGACGGTGCAAGCACCACGACGCTTTCCGTGGGAAACGACACCAGATAGCGATCAAGCTCGGCCAGGCTCGACAGGGCCATAGCGTTCGGCCCAAGCCTGCGGACGAGCACGTCCGCGCTCTGCGGGTCGAGATCCACGAGGACAGGCATGATCAGCGCTTCTCAATCGTCACTAGCGGAAGAGGTTCTGTCCGGTCACGGGGGGGAGCTCGCCGGACACCTTGGACTGGGCGTTGAGCAGGCCGAGATAGAGCGTGCCGTGCTGCGAGCCGTACACGAGCTTGGCCGCCTGGACGTCCGTGAGCGCCAGCGTGAGCAGGGCGCGTGGTATCTGTTCAGTGTTCGCGTTCTCCTCGTCGCTCTTCGACGTATCGCTCTGTGGCGCCGCGGTGGTGGGACCAACGCCCATCACCAGTGCCTCCGGCAGCAGGACCCGCGTCGACTCGTCCTGCTGGTTTTGGCTCCCGTTCCCGGGCCCGATGGTCAGGAAGACGACGACCTTGCTCCCCGGCTTCACGAAGCCGGCAACGCGGGCCGGGTCGGTGAACTGGAAGCTCACCGCGATGTTTCCGGGTGGAATCGGCAGCACGGAACTCCCGGCCACCGTCTTGCCGAACATCTGCGTCGACAGCTGTTGGTTCGGGAAGATCATGGTGAGTGCGACCTGCTCCTCGATCGGCTCTACGCTGCTCATTGCACCGTCTATCGCCGTCGCGGACGGGACATCTCGCTGCTCGAAGGCGCCGCTTTCGGCGGCCTGGCGGACGGGCGTGCCGGCCGGTATCTCGGTCTTCGCCACCAGGACGGTGACCGGACTCTGATCCTCCATCGCCCGGTCGTCCGCGTTCTTGGCGTACGTGTACACAAGAGCGGTGCCTACTGCGGCAATTGCGGCTGCCGCAATCAGCAGAACTATTCGACGTCCCACGATCTACTCCATCGCCTCTTGCAGTCGTGCCGTTTCATGTTCCATTACCGAATCAAGCTCCCACCGCTGCCCGGGATCGACGTGCTCCGCTCGATGTTCGGCACCATGGTGAGCGTGCCGCTTCCATGCAAACCCAGGCGCTTTGCTACAAACTGGGCGTTGTCCTGCGTGTTGACCGTGCCGCCGCTGAATTCGAACTTTCCGACCGGCATGAAGAGAGTGCCGTCCACCCGAATGTCGGCGCCGCCGCCCAACACATGAGGGCTGGTCTCGCTGGCCGCATAGGGACTCCAGAGTCCAAGATCTTCAAAGCAAGCAGGACTCGGCGAATCGCCGTTGCTTGCGGCTGGCTGACAGCTGATCTGGGACCCGTATGGCGCCGTCCAGCTGACCAGCCCGTGGGTGGCGGACCAGTCCAGCCGGCCGGCGAGGTAAACGAATGCTTGGCCGATCATCATCGTGGAATCACTGCCCGTCGATGACAGCCCACCTCCGACATAGACATTTCCGCCGTCTTGACCGGGTGTTATGACTGGAGCCGGCAAGGTCGCGCACTGGCCGAAGTCGTCGCCGTAGTTGATCAGCAGGCATCCCTTGATGACCAGGTCGTTCCGAACGATGAGGCGGCCTGTCACCGCCAGCGTCCCATCGATATCCAGGGTGTTGCAGTCTGCGTAAACGTCGGCGAAGACTTCGTTGCCCGAGACCGAGCAGCCGCCGCCCGACAACACCGTCCAGCCTTCCGCCTGCAGCGTCGTCGTCGGTTTGCTCTCGGTTGCGGTGACGTAGTCAACCCATTGATCAACGAAGTCGTAGGGTCCGACGGCCGGAAAATCTCCCTCATGACCACAGTCAGCGGCCGTCGCTTGTGCGCAGTTGTATCGCTGCACCCAGGGGGCATCCGTTACCCGGTTGTTCCTTGGTCTGGGAATCGGGCAGACGCCTGCTCCGCCCATGTCGGCAATCGTCGCTCCGCCGCGGGTGCAACCGATGATGTCGCTCGGGTCATATGCCAGACCGGGCGGACTGGGTGCCTGCGCCGTGAAGGCGGGGGCAAAGACCTGGATCTGCGCCTCTTGACCCGTTGGGCTGTCCAGCGCCCACAGGTGGTTGTTATTCGATGGCGCGCTGATGACCGTCTTGCCGCCGTTGCAGCCGACGTCGCCGCCGGAGCCGTCGGAGTCGATAGCGATCGTGCCGCCGAAGTCGCCCCCAGGGTCAGCCGCGACGACGACGCCCCCGCCACCGCCGACGACCAATGCGTTACATGAGCTCCGATCCAGAACAACCAGCGGCGCGGGAACATCACCGGTCTCACCCACCCTGGACAGACCCACGCTGTGAGAGCTCGTCGTCTGCCCCGAGATGCCGAAGATGCCGGCGAAGACGAACTGCCCTCGCTGGATCACCTCGACGCCCATCCGAGCGCATGGTTTGCCGTCTTTCGCGGAGACTCCTTGGACGATCGTGGTCGAGTTCTCCCGATCGGGATCGGTCATGAGCCAGTCGTCATCTGGCACGGGCCAGCTGACCTCGATGCGGAAGCTGTTCCGGTCTGGGGTGCTCCTCGGTGGATAGGAGGGGACGTCCTCGGCGACCCGCTTCCTTCCCGCCGCGCATGAGATAGCTACCTGGGCCTCAGCGACTGGGAAGGTGGCGGCACACGTGTTCGCACCGGGGGAGGTGATCCCGAGATTCGCTTCCGCGTAGTGCACGGCCTTCTCGCACGCGTCGCGAGGGCTGCTTGCCGCCTGCCCTAATTCGGCGGCGGCTGCGATCGCGGCCGAGTCGGCCGCCGCGCGGTTGGCCCGGCGGTCCAGCCGAAGATTGGCGAGGTCGAGGACGAGCGCGGCCATGCCGACCATGACGGTGAGCAGGGTCGCATACAGGATGGCGTACGCTCCCCGATCCCTCCGTTCAAGCGCTCGCCGGAAGCTGCTCACAACGGATCCCGGCGCTCGTAAGGGATCGAGCTGTGAGAACGCAGCTCCAGATCCGAGCTATAGAGGACCGCGTTGAGCTCGGCGTCTCGGCGCACCAGCACCTGCACGCGGCTGTCGGTCAAACCGTCTGCGTAGCAGCCGTCGTCCTCTGATGCCGGCAGACCGTCGGATGCGCGGCTGGTGCCGACAGTCCGGCGTTCTGTGGCGAGCGAATCGCCCTCTCCCGCCACGTAGGCGATACAGATGAACCCGCCCGAGTTGGGGGCATCGACGTCGGCGACGCCTCCCCAGCCGGATTCGGTGGCGGCAACGCCCGCGACCATGTCGAGCCAGTCGGTGATGGTCTTCTCGCCGGCGGGTGCTGGGGTCACGGCCGAGATCGGGAACGTCGCGCCGAGGCGGGCCGCGTCTCGCGCGCCCTGGGTCAGCTCAATGTGGTGCCAGAAGGCGATGCCCCCGCTCAGGGTGCCAAAGGTGAGCATGATGAAGATCGGCATGAGAAGGGCGAACTCGACGGCAGAGGCGCCGGTATCACCGCGCGGGGCGCGGGTCCGGACCGCTAAGCGCATCTGCTCCCCCAGTCGGTGACGACTCGACCCACACCAAGAGGTGGTCCCGCCAAGGACCACCCCGCCGACAGAATGCGACGATGACACGCGGGAGGGTTTGGCAGGAATACCACGTCAACCTGACCAGTCATCCACCCGTTGACTTGCCCGGACCTCCCCCATTCGGGGGATACCGTACCGTTCGGGCCTGGTACCGGCCCCGGGACCGGCAAACCTACCAGCGGACGGGCTGGCCTGCGCGCCGAAGCGCGCCTTTGATGTCCCCGACGGTGACGTCGCCGAAATGCAGGATGCTCGCGGCCAGCACGGCGTCGGCGCCGGCCGCCACGGCCGGGGCGAAATGGTCCAGCGCACCCGCTCCCCCACTGGCGATGATCGGTACGGCGACCGCCGCCCGGGCGGCAGTGATCATCTCGAGGTCGTAGCCGTCCCTCGTCCCGTCAGCGTCCATCGAGTTGAGCAAGATCTCCCCCACGCCCAGGTCAGCACCGCGCGCGGCCCAGGCGAGTGCATCGACCCCGGTGTGCCGGCGGCCGCCGTGCGTGGTCACCTCGAAGCCGCTGGGCAGGTTCGGTCCGTCGGCTCGGCGCGCGTCGACCGACAGGACGAGGACTTGCCGGCCGAACCGCCTGGCGATCTCGCCTATCAACTCCGGTCGCTTGATCGCTGCCGTATTGATCGCCACCTTGTCCGCCCCGGCGCGAAGGAGCCGGTCGACGTCATCGGCCGTGCGGACGCCGCCACCCACCGTCAGCGGGATGAACACCTGGTCGGCGGTCCGGCGTACGACCTCCTCCAGGATGTCCCGGTGATCGCTGGACGCCGTGATGTCCAGGAAGCACAGCTCGTCCGCGCCGGCGGCGTCGTACGTTCTGGCGAGTTCCACCGGATCGCCCGCATCCCTGAGGGCGACGAAGTTGACTCCCTTGACAACCCGCCCGGAATCGACATCGAGGCACGGGATGACCCGGACGGCGACGGTCACGTGATCATCCTGTGGTGGGCTTCACCGGCCGGACCTTGCTGGATTAGCCCCGGCCACCGGGAGTTCGGCGGCCACCGCAAGGGCCGCTTCGAGGGTGAATACGCCGGCGTAGAGCGCCTTGCCGACGATCACACCCTCCACGCCTGAGGGTACGAGCTCGGCGAGAGCGCGCAGGTCGCCGAGCGTGGCGACACCGCCGCTCGCGATCACCGGTCGGTCAGTCGCCAGGCAGACCGACCGCAGCAGAGCGAGATTCGGACCCGCCAGCGTGCCGTCCCTCGTCACATCGGTGACGACATAGCGAGCACAGCCTTGCGCGTCGAGCCTCGCGATCGTCTCGTACAGGTCCCCGCCCTCGCGGGTCCATCCGCGTGCGGCCAGGGTCCGGCCTCGGACGTCGAGCGCTATCGCGACCCGGTCGCCGTGGTCAGCCACGACCTTCGCGCACCACAGCGGATCCTCGAGCGCGGCGGTTCCGATGTTCACCCGCGCTGCGCCGGTGGCCAGCGCGGCCGTGACAGATTCGTCGTCGCGCAGGCCGCCGGACAGCTCCACCTTGACATCCACTGAGCGAACGACCCGTGCGAGCAACCCCTGGTTGTCGCCCCGGCCAAATGCCGCGTCCAGGTCGACCAGGTGGATCCACTCGGCGCCGCCGCGCTGCCATTCCAGCGCGGCGGCGAGCGGGTCGCCGTACGTCGTCTCGGTTCCGGCTTCACCCCGCACCAGCCGAACGGCCTGACCCTCCGCAACATCCACTGCAGGCAGCAAGGTCAGCAGCATGAGCCGAGCCTACGACAGGCCACGCATGACGACGCCCGCCCAACCAGCCGTGGGACGGTCGTGACCAGGAAGAACCTCGGACACGCGACGCTAGAAGGTCTGAAGCCAGTTCTCGAGGAGCGCGGCACCCGCGTCACCGGACTTTTCTGGATGGAATTGGGTGGCGGCGAGCGGCAGGTTTTCCACAGCAGCGACGAAGCGATCGCCGCCGTGTTCGGCCCAGCTCACGATGGGAGGGCGGAAGGGCTCGGACGGGACCAGGTCCCAGCGCCGCGCGGCATAAGAGTGGACGAAATAAAACCGCGCACCCTCCGGCAAACCGCTGAACAGCGCCGAGGACGCAGGCCATTCGACGGTGTTCCAGCCGACGTGCGGGAGCACTGGGGCGTCGAGCCGTTCGACAGTCCCTGGCCATTCGCCGCAGCCGGCGGTGGTGAGACCGTGCTCCGCCCCGTGCTCGAAAAGAACCTGCATGCCCACGCAGATCCCGAGCACCGGGCGGCCACCGGCAAGGCGATAGTCGATCAGTTCGGGTCCGCGGATCTTAAGAAGGCCCTCCATGCAGGCGGCAAAGGCGCCGACGCCCGGAACGACAAGCCCGTCCGCGGCCAGTGCGGACGACCAATCGGCGGTAATGGCGACCTCCGCACCGACTCGCTCGAGCGCCCGCTGCGCTGAGCGCAGATTGCCTGACCCGTGGTCGAGGACGACGACCCACGGCCGACTCACCGCCGCCTCCGCTCACCGGCCGAGTCAGGTCGGCGGGAGCCGGACCGAGCGGCGGTCACAGGGTGCCCTTGGTGCTCGGTACGCCGCTCACCCGCGGATCAAGGGCGCAAGCCTGGCGCAAAGCCCTGGCGACCGCCTTGAACTGCGCCTCATGGACGTGGTGGGCGTTGCGGCCGGCGAGGACGCGAATGTGCAGGCAAATCCGAGCGGACGTGGCGAGTGACTCGAAGACATGGCGGGTCAACGTGGTGTCGTAGTCCCCGATCAAGGGCGCCAGACCAGCCGGCTCCTCGTACACGCAGTACGGACGCCCCGACACGTCGACTGCAACCTGGACGAGAGCCTCGTCCAGCGGTACGAGCGCGTCGCCGAACCGGGTGATGCCGGCGCGATCACCCAGCGCGGCATTCAGCGCCTCCCCCAGGAGGATCGCGGTGTCCTCGACGGTGTGATGCGGGTCGACGTGCAGATCGCCGTGCGACGTGATCGAAAGATCGAAGCCCGCGTGCTTGGCGAGCGATGACAGCATGTGATCGAAGAAGCCGACGCCGGTCGCGATCTCAGCCACTCCCGACCCGTCAAGGACCACCTCGACGACGACAGACGACTCCGAAGTCACCCGCTCGACCTTGCTTGTACGGCCGGGCATCCCCCCTCCTCCCGCGGGCGCAGTGCGTACCCCGCTAGACCCGGGCCCTGCGCGGCTCCGAGCAGGCTCACGCGGGTCATCACCTTATGTCGGACAATGCGGCGAGAAACGCCGTACCCTCCTCGGGGCGGCCGGCAGTCACCCGCAACCACCCGGGTAGCCCGACATCTCGAACGAGCACGCCACGATCGAGCAGTGCTTGCCAGACCGCCTGCTGATCGGCGAATCGTCCGAACAGCACGAAATTGGCGTCCGACGGCACGACGACGAGGCCGCGGGCGCTCAACGCAGAAACCAGCCGGTCCCGTTCGGCGCGGACCGCGTCCACCGTGCCGAGCAACGCCTCCTTGTGCCGCAGCGCCAGCCGGGCGACGGCCTGGGTGAGCGCGGAGAGGTGATAGGGAAGCCGGACGAGCTGCAGCGCGTCGATGATCGATTCGTGCGCGGCGAGGTATCCGACTCGTGCGCCGGCGAGCGCGAACGCTTTGGACATTGTCCTGGTGACGACGAGCCGCTGGTGTCGGCGAAGGAGTGTCAAGGCACTGCAGGACCGGTCGCGGGCGAACTCGGCGTATGCCTCGTCGACGACCACAATCCCCGAGGCCGCCTCGCAGACCGCAGCCACCACATCCAGCGAGAGCGAGCTTCCGGTGGGGTTGTTCGGAGAGGTGAGGAAGACGACGGATGGCTCGTGCCGGCGCACGGCCCCCGCGGCACGAACCGGGTCGAGGGTGAAGTCCGGCTCCCTGCCTTCGTCTACCCACTCCGTTGCAGTTGCCAGCGCGATGAGGCGGTGCATCGAATAGGACGGCTCGAACCCGAGGCACCGTCGCCCAGGCCCGCCGAATGCTTGTAGCAACTGCTGCATGATCTCGTTGGATCCGTTCGCCGCCCAGATGTGAGCCGGCCCGAGTCCATGACCGAGGTAGGCGGCCAGATCGGTGCGGAGGTCTATGAGGTCACGGTCGGGGTAGCGGTTCAGGTCACCGGCCAGATCCCGCAGCATGACCATCAGGTCCTCGGCGAACCCCTCCGGGGGCGGGTAAGGATTCTCGTTCGTGTTGAGCCGGACCGGGACATCGAGCTGCGGAGCGCCGTAGGGCGTCAGCCCGCGCAAGTCCTCGCGCAGCGCCAGGCCGGCCGGCGCGGCCAACCCAGGTCCTGCGGCGGCGGCCTGTGCACCTCGGCCGGGCGTCATGGCAGCCCAGCCGGGACCTGGCTGGCGGGACCGACCCTGGTAAGGACGGCGGCCACATGAGCCGGCAGGTCCTCCGCGGAACCGAGGGCATCGATGTCCTCGGCCGCCGCCGCAAGAGCCTCTCGGGTGTACTCCACAACGTGAACCGAGCGCAGGAAGGACTGGACCGACAAGCCGCCAGAATGCCGTGCCGTCCCACCGGTCGGGAGCACGTGGTTGGAGCCGGCGAGGTAGTCACCCAGGCTCACCGGTGAAAATGGCCCGACGAAGATCGCGCCGGCGTTGCTCACCCGGCGAGCAACCTCCACCGCGTCAGCGGTGAGCACCTCGAGATGCTCGGGTGCCCAGTCGTCGATCACTGCAACCGCATGCTCGAGATCGTCCACGAGGACATGAGCGGACTGGCCTGTCAGCGCGGCCTGCACCCTGGCACGGTGGCCGGTCTGGCGGATCTGCGCGGCCACCTCCGCGTCCACCGCGTCGAGTAGCCACGTGCTCGGTGTGACCAGAAGGCAGGCGGCGTTCTCGTCGTGCTCGGCCTGAGCGATGAGATCGGCAGCGACATAGGCAGCTGGCGCGGTGTCGTCGGCGAGCACTGCGATCTCGGTCGGGCCGGCCTCTGCATCGGTACCGACGATCCCCCTGACGAGCCGCTTCGCCGCCGCCACATAGACGTTGCCGGGGCCGGTCACCAGATCCACCCTGTGGCACTGCTCGGTGCCGTAGGCGAACATCGCGATGGCCTGGGCACCGCCCACGGCGTAAACCTCGTCGACGCCGAGAAGGGCGCAGGCCGCGAGGACCGCCGGATGCGGCAGGCCGCCATGCTCAGCACGGGGCGGCGAAGCGACAGCGACCGAGCCGACTCCGGCGACCTGGGCCGGCACGACATTCATCACCACGCTGGACGGATAAGCGACAAGACCACCGGGGACATAGAGCCCCACCCGGCGAACCGGCAGCCAGCGCTCGGTCACGACACCGCCGGGAGCAACGTCAACGGTGGCTTCGGTGGGTCGCTGCGCATCATGCACTCGGCGGGTGCGACGCGCGGTCTCCTCGAGCGCGACCCGCAGCGCTGGATCCAACGCGGTCAACGCGTCGTCGAGAGCCTCCTTGGAGACCCGGGTTGACGTGAGCTCGACGCCATCGAACCGCGCCGTCATCTCCCTGATAGCGGTCACACCAGAGCGCCGGACGGCTGCACAAATCGGGGTCACCACCTCCAGCGCCGCGGACACGTCCAGCCGCGCCCTGGGCAACAGCCCGGACGGGTCGGTTGAGCCACGGAGATCAAGGCGGCGGATCATCTGGCCAGTGTAGAAACCGGGACAGACACTGAGACGCTCCGTCTCAGGAGCTGACACGCTGGTGCGGGGACCGTAACCCGATCGCCGCCGACCCGAGACAGTGGCTCGCCCACGACCAGGAACACGCAACCCGAGCTGCAGCCGTTGGACAGGGAGGCGGACGGTCCGATACTCGTGGTGACGATGGGCAAGGCCAAAGGTTCGGCCGGCACTCCGGCGACGGTCGCTCTCACGAGGGCTGGCGTCACCTTCGGCCTGCATCCATACGAACACGATCCCGGCGTCGGCGCCTACGGCACCGAGGCCGCTGACGCACTCGGCGTGCCGCATGAGCGAGTGTTCAAGACACTTGTCGCCCGGGTCGACGACCGGCTCACGGTCGCCATCGTGCCGGTCGACGCCCAACTGGATCTCAAGGCGCTTGCGGCGGTCACCGGCGGGAAGCGCGCGGTCATGGCCGAAGTCGCCGTCGCCGAGCGCGCGACCGGATATGTGGCCGGCGGGATCAGCCCGCTTGGGCAACGCAAGAAGCTGGCGACCGTCCTGGACGAAACGGCGCTCCTGCATCCGACCGTGTTCGTGTCCGCGGGCCGCAGGGGCCTCGACGTTGAGCTGCGCCCCGTAGACCTCGTCAATCTGAGCTCGGCCGCGACTGCCCCGATCGCTCGCAGGTGACCCGATCAGCACCCGCGGGCGAGTGCGATGCTCGTCACCCAGCGAGGCGGGCGGAAACGAGAGGGAGGCACGAAGTGGTCGAGCTCTAGACCGGCGCGGCCCGGTTGCTCGCCGGGTCGACGTGGCCATAGGTCGTCGTGCGCTGGCGGGGTGGGCGCCCGGCAGCGGCGGCGATCGCCTGGAGTTCTGCGACCGATCGCCGCGAGCCGTGAGTACTGCCCGCCATCCGGCTGATCGTCTCCTCCATGAGCGTCCCGCCGAGGTCGTTGACACCGCCGCGAAGCACCTGCACGCATCCGTCTGTGCCGAGCTTGACCCACGAGCATTGGATGTTCCTGATCCGCCCGTGCAAGAGGATGCGCGCCATCGCATGAACTGCGCGGTTGTCCCTGACCGTCGGCCCCGGCCTGGCCACTCCGGCGAGGTAGATCGGCGAATTCTGGTGGACGAATGGAAGCGGCACGAACTCGGTGAAGCCGCCGGTCTCCTCCTGCAGACGAGCGATCACCTTGAGATGCGCCACCCAGTGACCCGGGTGGTCGACGTGGCCGTACATCATCGTCGAGGTCGTCGGCAGGCCCACCCGGTGCGCGGTCCGGATGACCTCGACCCAATCCGCCGCCGGCAGCTTGCCCTTGGTCAAGATCCAGCGCACGTCGTCGTCGAGGATCTCGGCCGCGGTCCCCGGTAGGGAGTCCACGCCGGACTCCTTCGCCCGAACCAGCCAATCGCGCACCGACAGGCCGGTTCGAGCGACACCGTTCATGACCTCCATCGGGCTGAAGGCGTGAATGTGCATGCTCGGCACCCGGCGCTTGACCTCGGAGGCGATGTCGAAGTAGGCCGTGCCAGGCAGGTCGGGATGGATGCCGCCTTGCATGCACACCTCGGTTGCCCCGGCCTGCCAGGCTTCATTCGCGCGCTCCCCGACTTCCGTCAGGGAGAGCGTGTACGCGTCGGCGTCGGTGCGTCGCTGGGCGAAGGCACAGAAGCGGCAGCCCGCGTAGCAGACGTTGGTGAAGTTGATGTTCCGGTTAACCACGTAGGACACGGTGTCGCCAACGGCGTCCCGCCGTAGATCGTCGGCGAATGCGGTCACCGCATCAAGAGCCGCGCCGTCCGCTGTCATCAGGGCTAGCGCATCGTCGTCGGAAAGACCCGCTGGATCGCGTTCTGCAGACCGCAGTGCCGCCGCGACGTCCGAGCCAAGACGCTGCGGCACCACGGCCGCCGTTTGCACCTGCTCCCGAAGTGCCGCCCAATCGCCATAGACGTCGTCGAAGTCCCCGCGGCGGTCGGCGCTGCGGCCGACCGTGTCGACCTCGACATGCAGGGCGGTTCGACCGCTGGACTCCCATCCGCCATCCGGCTCCTGCCAGGGCAGCCCGGCAGGCATCGCGCCGGGGCGGGCGAGCCCGCGGTCGTCGGCTAGCGCTTCCACATGCGGCCGCAGCCGCGGATCGAGCCAGGGCTCGGTCAGATACCCGGGGTGCGCGGTAAGCCGCTCGGTCAGCGCAAAGCCCTCCTCCGCGCACACAGCGGCGAGTGCCTCGATCTGGGGCCACGGCCGCTCCGGATTCACGTGATCGGGAGTCAGCGGGCTGATCCCGCCGAAGTCATCGACGCCGGTCGCGAGCAAACCCCGGCACTCATCGAGATCGACCAGGTTTGGCGGCGCTTGGACCCGGATGGAGGGACCGAGAAGGAGGCGCGCGACGGCGATGGTGGCCAGGAACTCGTCGACATCGAGATCTGGCGTTGATCGCATCGCAGTATCGGCCTTCGCCCGGAAGTTCTGGATGATGACCTCCTGGATCGCGCCATACTCGCGGGCAATCCGGCGCAGGTCGAAGAGGCTCTCGACCCGCTCGGCAGGCGTCTCCCCGATGCCGATGAGGAGCCCGGTCGTGAACGGTATGTTCAGCCGGCCGGCATCCTCGAGCACTCGCAGCCGCACGGCCGGGGCCTTGTCAGGACTGCCGAAGTGCGCCTCCCCTGGCGTCTCGTACAACCGCCGGCTCGACGTCTCGAGCATCATCCCCATCGACGGTGCGACCGCCTTGAGTCGTGCCATCTCCTGCCACGACATCACCCCCGGATTGAGGTGCGGCAGGAGGCCGGTCTCCTCGAGCACTCGCACCGCCATCGCCCGTACGTACTCCAGGGTGGAGATATAACCGGCCTGCTCCAGCCACTGCGCCGCCTGCCGCCATCGGGCCTCCGGTCGGTCGCCGAGGGTGAACAGCGCTTCCTTACAGCCCAGGGCGGCTCCCCGTCGGGCGATGTCGAGGACCTCGTCGGGGCTGAGGAAAGGCGCGTGAACGCGGCCGGGGGTGGTCGCGAACGTGCAGTAGTGGCAGCGGTCGCGGCAGAGCCTGGTGAGCGGGATGAAGACCTTCCTGCTGTACGTCACGATGCCGGCGCGGCCGACTGCTGCGAGTCCGGCATCCCGCACCCGGGCGGCGCTGCCCATGAGATCGGCCAGCTGGTCGCCGCGGGCGTAGAGGAGCGCCCGGGCTTCCTCTGCGTCGAGCGACTTCGCCGCCCGGGCGCGAGACAATGCGCGGCCGATCGACCGCTCCGGCGGTGTTTGGTCAACCACCGTTGCCATGAGCTCTCCCTCGCATGCTTGGGTTGGGCCCGTCCCTGCACAACCTCGTCAAGTCGGCGGTGAATCCCGTTGCCGCGGAATATGAGCCGTAGCCGGCCGTCGGCCATGCCATTCCCCGCAATCCAGGAGCTAGCGCAGGGCGGCGCCCTACTCTCGGTCGAAGATGACGGTAAGGACGAGAACCGCGAGGAGCGCGGCTATCGGCCAGCTGAGAAGCACGCCGTCGGCGCGCAGGTCAAGCGGACCGTCGAAGGTGGAGCCGTCAGGCGCGCCTCGATGCGAGTCGATCGGCCCAGGACCGAGTGCCTGGCCCAATCGCCACGCAACCAGCGAGGCGAGAATGCCCCCAGCGGCGAGACCAATCGGCAGTGTCCTTGGCCTGCCGCGGAAGAGCACAAAGGCGATCGTCCCGCAGAGCAGCCCGGCAGCAGCGCCCAGGACCGCGAACCAGCCGTCGGCGGCAACGAAGTCAGACTGCTCCACCTCGCTGAGCACCGCGCCGCCGCCCTGGACCATCCAATGCGCCTTGGGTGCGACCCGCTCCCAGACGAGCCCCATCAGCGCCCCGAGCGGC
>DASYTV010000081.1:0-2576 GCA_036001885.1 Actinomycetes bacterium | reverse complement strand
GCGCTCTACGAGCTGAAGGACGGCAAGCCTGCGATCGTCAACTTCCAGGTTCGCGAGGGCACCTATGTTGTGCCGAAAGTCCTCGACCGCGGTTACCTCGCGCTCGGGACACAGCGATTCACGTTCGAGCAGCAGGGGCGCTAGCCATGGCGGAACAGCCGGAAGCGCCTGGTACGCCGACGCCTGTTACCGACCGCCGCCCCGTCCCGCGGGGCGTGCTGCCTCGCGGTTTCCAGACGTGGCTGATGGCCGGTCTCGCACTTGGCATCGTGCTGATCATCCTCATCGCTGGCCAACCAGAGCCACCGGGCGCTCCGGCGCAAACGGCGCCGGCCCCGTTAGCGCCGAACCCTGACCGTCTCCGCGACTACCAGGAGCGCCTGCGTGCGATGGAGGCGCGGCAGGCTCAGGAGACGCCAGCTGCGACGCCGCCCGCAGCTGCGCAGCCACAGAACGTAGAAGCATCGGCGCCGGCACCTGAGGATCCGATTGCAGCCGATCGCAAGCGTCGCGAGTACGAGAGCCTGTTTGCAAGCAACGTCGTGCTCAGCCGGCGTCCAGACGCTGACCGTCCGGAAGCCGGTGCGGCCGTCGGCGGGCCTTCGATGCGCAATCAGCCTGCGAGTTCGGATCTTCCATCGCTGCAGGAGGTCGCTGATGCGGTGGTGCGCGCCACTGGACGGCAGAACACACCGCCGCAGGCTGCGACACCGAGCAGCCAGACCCAGCCGTCAGCTGGTAGTGGTCAAGCGACCATGTCGAACACTCGCCAGGAACGGACCCCGGAACGAACCGAGGCTATCAACGCCGCTGGTCCGCTCCATCCGCTCCTCGAGGGAACGATCATCGACACGGTCCTGACTAACAGGCTGGACGGTAGCGGAACCGCACCGGTCAATTGTCTGGTGACAAATCCGGTGTACTCCCACAGCGGCCAACACGTCCTGATCCCCGCTGGTGCCCGCGTGCTCGGTGAGACCCGGCCCGTCCAGGCCCTCGGTGAGACGCGTCTCGCCGTTGCTTTTCACCGCCTTGTGATGCCAGACGGCAGCACGCAGCGCCTCGATCAGTTTCTCGGGCTCAACCAGATCGGTGATGCGGGGCTGCGCGACAAGGTGAATCAGCACTACTGGTCCACGTTTGGATCCGCGGCTGCCGTGGGCCTGATCAGCGGTCTGGCTCAATGGATCGGAACCGCCGGCCTGTCGGATGGCACAGGCGACCGGACCGTCATCATCGCCGGTGGCGCTGATGCGGCGTCGCAGGCAAGCCTCCAGGTTATGAGCCGGTTCCTGAATCGGCTGCCGACGATCACGATCCGGGAAGGACACCGCGTGAAGGTGTACCTGACGAGCGATCTGCAACTGCCGGCTTACGGGGAACCTCGAGCGAATCGATTCTGAGCCCCAAAGGAGGGATGCAATGACCCGCCGCGTTCTTTTCGGTGCAGTTCTTCTGGTCCTCGTGACGACGCCGCCCGCCAACGCGCAGCTCGCCGTCATCGACCCGGCCAACCTGGCGCAAGCGATTCTCATCGTTCAGCGCACACAACGTCAGTTAGAGGAACTTCGCGAGCAGTACCGAACGATCGTCCGTATGTCGCAGGGTCTCGGCCGGATGGATCAGTACCGGACACCACCGTTCGCGCTCACGCAGCACGATGCGGGACGGTGGGGCTACGGGCGTCCGTGGATCACGGCTCTGAATAGCGGCGACGCGACTGGAGCAGCGTACCTGGCCACGGCGCAGCCGTTAATACGGCCGAATGCCCCGGCCCGGTTGTCGCCCGCTGCCCGACGAGCATTCGAGCGGCAGTATGCGACGGTCGAGATCACTGATTCGGTCGCCATGATGGGCGGCCACCAAGTTGGACTGATGCGCGGCTACTTCGGTGAATTACAGCGCGCCGTGCAAGCGTTGGAGAGCGACGTTCTGAACAACAGCTCGTCGTACCACGAGATGACGGCGATTCTCGACAAGGTTGCCGCAGGCGAGCTTCTGGGGCGGCGGCAGGACATGGCAACGAACCAGTTGCTGTCGCACTCGCTCGAGCAGCTGCTCGCGAGGAGCAAGAGGCAGCGAGACACCGAAGCTTCGACGCTCAACATGCAGCTCGTGACGTGGCGAGACGGTGAGGCCGCAAATCGCGCGTTTCGCGCCGGCGCCGGCGATGCTCTCGCCACCTGGCGGCAGCCGTAAGTGTTCCGAGGAGGTGTTGTGATGTTTCGTGTTTCTCTTCAACAATCTCTCGGTCTTTCGGCGCGACCGCGGGCGGCGGCACGTTGGATCGCGATGCTCGGCCTGACGGGCGCACTGGTGTCTGCCACAGGCGGTGCCGTTTCTGCTCAGTGGGTCGTTTACGACGCCGCCACGACGGCTCGGAACAGTGTGACGGCGACGGTGAAGGAGTACTTGTACCAGACCCAGCTGCAACAGCGCCTCAAGATCCGTGACATGGCGCGGCGGCTGAGCGCCCTCACCAACCTGAGGAAGTACTTGCTGGAGGACGTGCCGCGCTGGAGAACGCACGGCGGTGACTTCTTCTACGCCCAACCGTACAACGACGCGCTGATCTT
>DASYTV010000080.1:0-3652 GCA_036001885.1 Actinomycetes bacterium | reverse complement strand
CGACTCGCAGGTCGACCGGCAGCGCTGCGACTTGCTCGCCAAGCAGCCACAGCAGGGTGTCGAGCACATGGATCAGGTCGTCATAGACGGCCTCCCGAGCCGTCTGGAGCGGGGCAGCTGCTCGATGCTTCTCCATGCTGGCGAGTCGCAGGTCACCGTGGGCCGTGACCCAATCCCTGGCCCGCACATACATCGGCGCGAACCTGCGGTTGAAGCCCACGGCGAGCAGCAGGCCACCGGCAGCGGCCCTGGACGCCATTTCCTCACAATCGGCGAGGTCGTACGCGATCGGCTTGTCCACGTAGACCGCGGCGTTCGCGGCCAGGCACGCCGTGACGATCTCGGTGTGGGCGACGGTGGGGGCATGGACAAAGACGAGCTCCGGCTCCCGCGCAAGAAGATCGCCCAGGTCCGTGAAGACGTCATCGATGCGGTAGGTGCGGCCGGCCTGTGTGACCGTCGCGTTGGACCGGCTCATCAGCCCGACGATCTCCACGTCCTGGCGGTTGCAGAGCAACGGCAGATAGACCCGGTGGGCGATGCTGCCGAGACCGACGATCCCGATGCGCATGGCGACCAAGGTACGAGACCTATCGCCCGGATCTCATAGAGTCACCCCCGTGAGACCCATTGATGAGCTTGCCGACAGGTACGTCGACGAATGGGTGCGCCTGAGCCCGATCACCGCCACCTATGTCGGCATCCCCGGCTATGACCACGCGATCGACGACCTCTCCCCGGCAGGGTTTACCGAACGCGCGGAGCTGACCCGGCGCACGCTCGCGGCGGTCGAAGCCGCCGATCCGGTCGACGAGCGAGAGCGGGTCGCCAAGGAAGCCATGGTGGAACGACTCGCTCTTGAGCTCGCGAGGTACGACACGGGGGAGACGACGAGCGCCCTGAACGTCATCGACAGTCCGCTGCACGACGTTCGCCAAGTCCTCGATCTCATGCCGACCGACGGGGACGAGGCCGTCGACGCCATCGCAGCGAGGCTCGGCGAAATACCCCGGGCGTTGACTCAGCTGCGGACCACCCTGCTCGAGTCCGCGCGCGGCGGTCATATCAGTGCCCGGCATCAACTCGTCGAGGTCGCAAAGCAGTGCGACCTTTGGACTGATCCGGCCGGGGACGACGTTTTCCACGGACTCGCGAGGCGCCTTTCAGCGGCCGACGCACGCCGCGCGGAGCTCGACCGGGCCGCCGCCGCCGCCAACGAAGCGACCAGGGAGTTCGGCGCCTTCGTCCGCGCTGAGTTGGTGCCGCTGGGCCAGGAGCGGCAGGCCGTCGGCCGGGAGCGCTATGAGCTGGCGTCCCGCTACTTCGTTGGCGCCACCATCGACCTGGACGAAACGTATGCGTGGGGATTCGCCGAGCTTGCGCGCCTGGAAGCCGAGATGCGCGAGGTGGCGGCGCAGATCGCGGGTCCCGGGGCGACGGTGGATCGCGCCGTCGAGGTCCTCGAGGCCGACCCGGCGCGCAGCATCCCCGGTGAAGAGGCGTTCCGCGAATGGATGCAAGCGCTCGCCGACAAGGCGATCGTGGAGTTGCATGGAACCCACTTCGACATCCCGGAGCCGGTGCGGCGGATCGAGGCACGCATCGCGCCCACCAGCGACGGCGGCGTCTACTACACCGCGCCGAGCGAGGATCTCAGCCGAGCCGGTCGGATCTGGTGGGCCGTCCCGCAGGGGGTCGAACGCTTCTCCACCTGGCGAGACGTGACGACTGTCTACCACGAGGGCGTCCCCGGACATCACCTGCAGATCGCTCAGACGGTCGTCCGTGCCGACCTGCTCAACCGCTGGCAGCGCTTGATGTGCTGGGTCTCCGGGCACGGCGAGGGCTGGGCGCTCTACGCCGAGCGCCTCATGGACGAGCTCGGCTATCTCGAGGATCCAGGCGAAAAGCTGGGGATGCTCGACGGGCAGGCGTTCCGCGCCACGCGGGTGATCATCGACATTGGCATGCACCTCGAGTTGGAGATCCCCAAGGACAACCCCTTCGGCTTCCGGCCGGGGCAGCGGTGGACGCCCGAGCTGGGCTGGGAGTTCCTCCGGGGTCACTGCCGGCTCGAGGACGGGGAGCTGCGTTTCGAGCTCAACCGCTATCTCGGTTGGCCCGGCCAGGCGCCGTCCTACAAAGTCGGCGAGCGGATCTGGCTTGCGGCCAGGGAGGAGGCGAGGAGGCGCAAGGGTGCCGCCTTCGACCTCAAGGACTTCCACCAGAAGGCCCTGGAGCTCGGCTCGCTCGGTCTCGACCCGCTGCAACAGGCGCTGAGCCGCATCTGAACGACGACAAGGACAGAGACGGTTGCAGCATCCTCCTGACTGCATACGCAATACCTTCGCTCCTCCCGTGACCCTTTCGATCTTCTACCCGGCCCGAGAGGGGGGCGAATGCGTGATCCTCAAGAACAACCGCCGAGTCGTTTGCGGGGCGGGTGTCACCACTACTGGGCTTCCCGATGATGAAGCCCCACGCCGAGCTCATCCTCGGCGATGGACCGCTGGACCGGGCGGGCCGGGGCAGGCCCTTCCTCCCGCGCACCCGCGGGGGTTGCCTGCCCGAGCTCGAGGATGACGTCGAAGATCGCCGCGCTGAAGGCGTCGACATCCTCGACCAGGCCTGGATCCGTGATCACTGCGATATGAACCACGCCTTCCCAGCCGAGGGCCCCCACCACGATCGGTGCGCCGGGCGCGAGTGGCAGGATCGGGAAGATCTTCTCCATAGCCGCCCCGGTCAATGTCATAGGACTGTCTGGCCCTGGCATGTTTGACACGATCGCGTGGAAGTAGCGCCTGCCGTAGACGGCGCGAGCGAACCACCTGTGCAGAACCGGCGGGAGCATCCGGCCGGTCAGCCGGATCACGGCGTGGGAGGCGAGTGCCCGAGTCCCGGTCCGAAGCCGACCGCTGTGCTTGGCCGTCTCAGCCAGCCGGTGCGGCTCGGTCATATCGCCGAGCGGCACATCGGTGATGACACCGGCCGTGAGATTGCCTTCGGCACTCGCGCCGGGGGCTCGTGCCATGAGCGGGACGGCCACTCGGAGGTCGCGCGGCAGCCCACCCGGCCGCACCCGGCGCAGGCCGCCTGCCACTGCGGAGAGCATGACGTCCGTGATCCGCACGCCGTGCAGCTGCGCGACCGCACGCAGCTCGTCGAGGCTCACGGACAGTGTCCCGAAGCGGCGCTGGGCGGTCGAGGTGCCCGGCAACGGCCCCGACGGCCGACCGTCGGTGGCAAGCTGCGCCAGACCGACGGCGATCGCGCCGGCCGTCCGCAGTCGACCAGGCCGGGCGGTCAGGTCCTCAGGGCGCAGCGGCTCAGGTGGTGGCTCAAGGAAGTTGAGCCCTTGCGCGACGGTGCCGAAACCGTCTGCCACGGCATGGTGGACGAGGAGAATCGCGGCCGCGTCGGCCGGGCCCACGCCGGTGACGAAGGCGAAGCGCCACATCGGGCGGTCATGCGGCAGCGGGATCGCGGCGAGCTCGGCGACGAGCCGGTTGACGGCTTCCTCACCTCCCGGCCGCCCGTCAGGAAGACTCACGTCGTACTCGGGCACGTGCCACGCCCAGTCGAGGTCGGCCTGGTCAACCCAGCGGGCGCGGCGCCACCGGGTCGGCTCCACCAGCCGCTGCCTGAAGCG
>DASYTV010000079.1:0-2218 GCA_036001885.1 Actinomycetes bacterium | reverse complement strand
GCTCTAGGCGCCAGTGAGCAGGGATTTTTGCAGGGTCGCGCAGCTCGCGACATCACCACGACAACACCTAGAGACTGGACTATCCTCCGCGACACACCCGCGGAGTCATCGCTGTTCATCAAAGACGGGGCTGGCCTGCAGGCCGGTAGCTGGCGAGTCGCAACGGCGGAGGCTTCCATCGCTGGCGGGATCGCGTTCAGGCGTAAGCACGCTGGCCCAGGCGAGCGCGGTGGGTTAAGGCAACTTTCCAGGTCTCCACACCCAAAGCCCGTTGGGTGTAGAAAGCTCGGCAGCTTCCGCCCCCATCACGACCTCGACGCGGTTCGAAACAGCGATAGTCGAGTCGTCGCCGAGTTGGATCACGATCTCCTCCGGCGCGGCCAATGCGGCGCGGACGACTGCGAGGATTTATCCTCTGAGCACCACCAGATCCGCGCCCCATAGGTGATTGGCTTCGACGGGTGGGACGGCCAGGTGCTGCGTACGCCCGTTCCGGTCGGCGCCGCCGGCTGGCCGACCCCCAAGACAACTGAAAGAGGAAACCATGACCACGCCAGCCCCGGCCGTCACCGACCACGACGACTTCGAGCGACAGCTCCTCGAGCTGCGCAAGCGCGAGAAGGCACACACCCGCGAGGGCGACGCGATCGCCGCGGCCCGGCGCCGGCTGCCCATGACAGAGGTGCCGCCCGACACCACCGTGATCGGCCCCGACGGCCCGGTCCCGTTCGGCGATGTCTTCGAGGGGCGCGACGAGCTGGTCGTCTACAGCCACATGTTCTACGACGGGAAGCCATGGGAGTGGCAGTGCGAGGGCTGCACCAGGAACTCCTGGCCGATGCAGGACGCCGCCGACGCGGCCTACCTCAACGCCAACGGGATCACCTTCGCCATCCTCGGCGACGGGCCGTACGAGGAGATCGCGGCATTCCGCGACTTCATGGGCTACACAGCGCCGTGGTACTCCAACGCCCACCTCGACGACCCCACCGTGGGCGTCGCCGGCCGGATCTCCTGCTACCTGCGACGGGAGGACAAGATCTACCTGACGTACTGGACGACCGGCCGCGGCGACGAGGTGATGAGTCCCTTGTTCGGGCTGCTCGACATGACCGCCTACGGGCGGCGGGAGGAGTGGGAGGATTCGCCCGAGGGGTGGCCGCAGTTCCCGACCCACTCCTTCTTGCGCACCGACGAGCACGGTGCGCCGATGGGGCCCAGAAACGGCGGTCGACCGGTGCCCCAGTGGACGCGCCCGGGCGTCACCGGGGTCGGCGTATAAACCGGGTGGCGAGCTTCCGCCTTCCGTGCAGACGGCCGACTTCTGCGGCGGCGATCTCGACGGCCCTGCCGCCGGCGCACGGGACAGCGGTGGCCGAGGTGATTCACGACATGGCCCGGGCGCGGACCTATCACCGCAATAATGCCGTCTGGTCGGGGAGGCGATCGTCACTTCTCAACCCGAGATCGCCGAGCAGGAATGCCGGCGTCTCCTGACCTCGATCGGAGACGAGCGAGCGGCTCAAACGGGAGACAGCGTCATCGAGACTCCGATAACCGACGGAACGCGTATTACGATCGCCGCCTGGCCCGGAGCGCAGCTCTTCGACTGGGGCGAGAGCCAACAATCGCGAGGAATGTCGCCAACGCTCTCGAGGGCTGAGAGCAGCACCTCGTACAGGGACTAGTCCAACAGTCCAACGAACATAAGCATGTAGAAGGCGACCGCCGCCGCCGCAACGGGCAGAGCGCCGAAGTCGACAAGCGTCTCGGGGCGGTAGGTCGGACTGCAACAACCGTCAGAGCCGTTGCGATCGGGGTGAAGACGATGCCTCCCCCCGAGTGTGAGCACGATGAGTACTTCTGTACAGAAGCATCTAGGAAATACCTTCGTCTGATCTCAGGCCGGAGTCGCTGGCAAGCCTGCCGCAGCCAACTCGGCACGTTCGGCAGGTGTGACCTCGTACGGAGCGCCAGGCTCGGCGCCGATCACGAGCACGACGGTGTTGTCCGACAGCGCGACGGCAGACCGGATCGTTTTCACGTCGAGGGCGCTCACAAAGGTGCCCGCCGGTGCGTCAACGTCCTGACCGTCCACCTGAAAACGCGCGTGTCCTGTGTGGACGAAGTACAACTCCTGGTGCTGCTCGTCGGCGGGATCCGCGTGATCGTGCTCGCCGATGAGGCGATCGCCGGTATTCCGAGCGGTGTAGGCGTT
>DASYTV010000078.1:0-3941 GCA_036001885.1 Actinomycetes bacterium | reverse complement strand
CCTGACTCGTGATCAAGAAAAGGCGCTGGCTGAGGCGTGCGCGCAGTACGAGACGCTCATCCGCGTCCTGGCGTACGCCGGCCTGCGGTGGGCGAGCCGGTGGCGCTGACGGCCCGCCTCGACCTCGTTCGGCGCCGGATCGAGGGAACCGCGCAGCGGCACCAGGCGCCAGCCGCCATGCCACAGCCGTGACCATTTGTGCCTCGCCGGCGGGACGGCATCTTCTCGTCGACCCCCTACCGCGGCCCTGCGCAACGTGCTCAGACCCGGGTCGTCCAACGGCCACCCCGACGGCCGTGCCGGTTTGGGGGAAGGTGGCGTGCGGAGCCTGTCTGGTCCGGTGAGATAACTGCCGTTCCTGAGCGGTTGGCGGCTGTAACCGGCATTAGCGAGCACTCGGCGACACGCCCATGCTGATGGCACGCACGCGTCCACGGCGTTGGCCGAGCGGTGGCAGCAGTCGGTTTGTTTTGCCTAACTAGTGAACTCCACCAGGTCCGCACAGAAGTCGCGGTCCGAGAGGTCGCTGTTCCCGGTGGAGGAGCGCACGATCCGGAACGAGTCGGGGACCTCGACGTCGTCGGTGGGGTCACCGGGAGTGCCGTTGAAGTCGATGTCGAAGGCGAACCTGGTCTGGCCGGGGTCCTTGAGCACGAGGTTGCCGTCGGTGTCGTAGAAGCGGGAACCACCGGAGGCGAAGACGGTGATGGTGATGGTGCCGTCGCCGTTGTCGACGATCGTGTGGTCCCTGCTGTTGGAGGTGAAGACGTTGGTGTAGGTGCCGCCGGTCGCCAGGTTGGTGGTCACGACGGTGCCATGCACGCTCTCCCGGCCGTACGGGAACGGTGACGAGCCGCGCTGGTTGAACAAGAAGTTGCCCGAGACGTCCCCGCTGTCCTGAGCCGGGGTGCCGTCGCAGTCGTAGACATCGCCGGTGAAGACGTCGTGGAAATGGCCCTTTTCGATCGGTTGGGCCGCGGCCGGTGCGCTGGCGACCATGCCGCCAACGAGGGCCAGCCCAGTGATGAGTAGTACAGAACGTCCCCTCATGACCCCTCCCCTTGTCGGACTCGACGAGCGATTGTGACTGTGCCACTGCACCCCGCGACGTGGCCATAGCCAAGGATGACGAATCACTGCCTGTGCCCGAACTCGCACGTAGTGTTATAGAAGAAGCGAGTTTGGTGTTGATAAGTGCCGCTCCTCGACGATCTGACGGTCTGCCGCCACACGATCAGTAATGCCAGTTCACACGGATCCGCTCGTCGGCTAAGACCGGACGCCTCGTTCGCATCCCGCCCGTGAGCCAGGGCGCGTATAAACGGTTACGACGCTGTGAAGCAACCGCCGGTGCTGACACAACGCCCCGTAGTCTCCCCGACGGAAGGAATAGAGATGTCACTTCGACGTCTGCTTCATCGGTCCGCCGCGCTCATCGCGCTGATGCTCGCCTTCGGCGCGGTGCTGGTCGGCCCGCAGGCGGCCTCAGCCAGTCCCGGCCAGGTCATCAAGGTCGACGTTACCGGCGCGGTCTTCACCTGCGCTGACGGCAGCGCCTACACCGTCACCTCCGGGCTCGCCGTCTCGGTGTTCCATCAGAGCACCGACGCCGCTGGCGGCATGCACATCACCGGCACCATCGCCCCAACACATGTCACGCTTAGCCACAGCACCGACGATCTCACCTACCGCCTCGCTGGCGCGTCCTGGTTCGGTGGCAACCTCAGGGGCGCCGGAGGCAGCTTCACGGACACCGAGCACTTCGTGATTATGGGCTCGTCCGGCGGACCCGTGGCCAACGTATCGATCACCGCGCATTTCACCGCGAATGCGCAGGGCGTGGTCACCGTCGAATTCGAGAAGAACTCGGGCACCTGCACGCCGCCCGAGGACTGATGGCCGATCGTCTGATCGGCTGATCTCTCGTCGTTGACGCGCCCGTAATGACCGGGCCGCGTCGGACGATGTGGAGAGCGCACCGCCGCCGCCCGATCCCCCGTTCTGGGCGGCGGCGAGGCCCCGAGCATAGAGCGCGGCCCGGTACAGGTAGACGGCTCCCGTCCGGGCCACGATGGCAACAGTTCGCACCAGGAATCGACGAACCCAAACATCGGGGGCGTTCACCGAGCCGGGTGCGGGTTCCCTACATCGACGTGGGTGCACTGGGCCATCAGGTCGCAATGCGCCACGCGCGCCAGCAGCTCGTCGTGCCCCGAGATCATCACAGCCCACTATGTCTCACCCTGCGGCGCAGACTGCCTGTCGCTCAAGCGGCGCGCGGAGCTTCCTTCGGATGCCGTCGGTCTCTCACCGCCTACAGGAGCTCGGCGATGAGGTTGGCAGCGCGGGTGGCACCGTCGGTGGCGACTGGCCGGTAGTCGACGGTTCGGCTGATTTCCGCGGTGATGGCGTCGGCGATGGCAGTCGAGTCGGTGCTGGCGTAGTCCATGCGCCGGCCGGCTTGGTGGCGGTCCAAGCGATGGGCGACGTGGAAGTTCTGTTCGAAGTGGTGAGCGAGGGGGAAGTAGAGGAATGGCCGCCGGTTCGCGGTCAGTTCCATGCAGGTGCTCAGCCCGCCCTGTACGACCGCGAGGTCGCAAGCGGCGAGGTGCCGATACAGCTGGTGGACGTACGCGCGCACCTCGAGCCCGTCGGCCTGGGGCAGCGATGCGGGATCGATCCGTGGGCCGGTGACGACCACCATCCGTAGCGCCGGAACCTGCCGCTTGGCCTGCGGGAACGCCTCGATCACCCGGCGCAGCAGGTGCCCGCCGACGCCGGAGCCGCCGACGGTGACGATGCAGACCTGCTCGTCGTCGCGGTAGCCGAGCTCGTGCCGCAACTTCTCGCGGTCCGCGAAGGCGGCGGGGTCGAAGCCGGTCACGTAACCGGCGAACGCGTAATGGTCGCGCGTCCAGTCGCGGATCAGGGGCAGCTCGGGTCCGAACGCGTCGGGAACGATGTCCTCGTCGTCACCGACGAAGATTGCGCGGTCGCGCACCCGCGGGAACCGCGCGATGTGCTCGATCATCTCTGCGTTGTAGTCCGCGGTCAGGAACGCCTCCCGTTCGCCTCCGTCGGGCATCGGCAGCCACCCGACGAAATCGGTCAGCCAGACGTACGAGGCCTGCTTCTGCTCGGGGTTCTCGTGCAGGTAGTAGTCCAGCTCCCAGGCCTCGTCGCCGATCCAGAGGTCGTATTGCTCGTCGCGGACGACGTCGTGGAAGACCATGAAGTTGGCCAGCAGGATCTCGTCCATGCGGCGGATCGCTTGGAAGCAGTGCAGATCGTGCTCGGCCGACTCGGTCTCGATGTGACCCGACTCGTTCGCCAGGTAGGCGCTCGCCGGATGTATGCGTTCACCGCGCGCCTCCAACACCCTGGTTACGGGGTGCTGCGCCAGCCAGTCGATCTCCAGGTCGGGTCGTAGCTCGCGCAGCTCGTCGGCGATCGCCACGTCCCGCTGCGCGTGCCCAAGCCCGATCGGCGAGGAGATGTACAGCGCGCGTCGGCGACGGGACTTGCCGCGGACCCAGCGCCGCGGCGGCGCGGCGGGCGTGACGAATTCGCGCAGGAGCAGGTTCACCTTGACGGGGTCGCGTGCATGCGGGAAATGGCCGGACCCGTCGAGGACTGTGAGCGCGCCGTTCGCGAGCTCCGCGAGTCGTGCAGCAGATTCCCAGGGGCGTATGGCGTCATCGCGTCCGTGGATCACGAGCACCGGGCAGTCGATGCGGGATAGGAGCTCCCGCACGCCCTGCTCGGCGGTGAGCCGCGGCGCGAGCTGGGTCGCGACCAGTGTCTCGGCGTCGGTCTCGAGGCCCCAGCCGACCGCGTCCTCGCGCTGTTTGGTGGAGTGCGGCTCGGTAAGGGACTGCGAGAAGAAGAACTCGAGGAAGTCCTCGTACTGCCGGAGCCAGTAATGGCGGTTCCACTTCCCC
>DASYTV010000077.1:0-11415 GCA_036001885.1 Actinomycetes bacterium | reverse complement strand
CGCTGACCGGCGCCTACCGGGAAGCCGGTGGACCGGCGACGGTGAATCGGCGCGGACACTTCTCGATGCTTATCGCGCAACTCGGGCACATCACCGAGATCGCAGCCACCGACTGGCTCAAGCCCAATCCCCGCTCGCCGGAGCGAGCCGACTCCGCCGCGTGGATCGGCGAGGTCCTCGAAGAACCGCACACCCGCGAGCTGCTCGAAAGCATCCTGGGGGCGGTGTAGGGGCGCCGCGCTCCTGCAGCCAGGGAATCTGAACAATTCCTGCAAGGATCCGAATTGACTGAACTGTGGGCGAGGCCACCCTCGAAGTGAATTGCACAGCCCCTCAGTCAGAGTCCGCCAAGGGACGTGTCTGCAACGAGACGCGGCTACCGCGGGGTGTCCGGATGCCTTACCTTGGCGGGCGTAGTCTCGGGCCGCATCTGAGCCGCGGCCCGAGTCGAGCACCGTGGAGGTATGGAGGATGGCGGACATGGACTTCCCTGCCCCCACCGAGGGCTTCGTTCTCACCCACTTCCTCGTGGTCGCAGATCAGGATCGGTCACGGCGATGGTATGAGCAGGTGCTCGGCGCCAAGACGGTACTTGAGCGAGACCCGGTGATCATGAAGGTCGCCAACTCTTGGATCATCCTCAATGTCGGCGGCGGCCCGACCGAGGACAAGCCCGACGTAACGCTGGAGACCCCGCCCGACCCGCAGCGCACCAGCGCATTCCTCAACATCCGAGTCGCGGACATCGCATCGGTCTATCAGCAGTGGCGAGCAGCCGGAGCGGAGTTCCTAACCGAACCGCAGAATCGAGGCGCAGAGATCCGCTGCTACATGCGTGACCCGGACGGCCACCTTATCGAGGTCGGCGAATCGACCGGCGTCCGCGGCTAACCCATCCCGAGGTGCGGGCCAGGATCACTGGCGATGAGTTGCACTCCCAGGTCGGGTCATGGGTCGACGACAGGCACGCCGAGGGCGGGCACGGCTGACCAGCGGATCGAGGCGGTGGGCCTGACCCGCGATCGCTCGAGCCACTCGCCGCCCCACGCCCGCACCCATCAGTCGAGCGCGATCCACCGCATCTGCCGCCGAGCGGATCACCTCGCGTCAGGGTTTCCGTCGGCTGTAACGATCTGTGAATGGCTGGGATGAGGCACCCCTGGATGGCGTCAAGCATCAGATGAAGCCAATGTGGGCCGACAATGAGCTGAACCTAGGCAGGTGTGCGCTGGCCGATGGCTCTTATAGGTTCTCTTTCCGTGCTCGAGGAGATACGGATCCGTGGTCTCGGCGTCATCGACGACGCCATCCTCGAGCTGTCGCGCGGTCTCACCGTCCTGACAGGTGAGACCGGAGCCGGCAAGACGATGGTGGTCACGGGCCTCGACCTGCTCTTCGGGGGTCGCTCCGATTCGGGTCGGGTACGTGAGGGTGTCGCGGCCGCCGTTGTCGAAGGCCGGATCGCCATCGACCCGACCGGCCCGGTGGCGGCCCGGGCAGCAGAGGCCGGCGCCGAGCTCGACGACGCCGGCAGCCGTGCCGCCGGGCTGCAGAGTTTGCTGGTCAGCAGGACCGTTACGGCCGAGGGGAGGTCTCGGGCCGTGCTAGGCGGCAGGTCCGTTCCAGTCAGCCTGCTCGCCGAGCTCGCCGACGACCTGGTGGCCCGGCATGGCCAGAACGACCAGCAGCGGCTGCTGCGGCCGGCGAGGCAGCGAGCGGCCCTCGACCGGTACGCGGGGGAGGCAGCCCTTAAGCCGCTGGGTGCCTACCGTGCGGCCTACGACCGGCTCAGGGAA
Organism: Actinomycetes bacterium; assembly: GCA_036001885.1. Taxonomy (GTDB): domain Bacteria; phylum Actinomycetota; class Actinomycetes; order JAKEEW01; family JAKEEW01; genus DASYTV01. Next base: position 9,619 of record DASYTV010000077.1, on the reverse strand, counting down.
CTGGACGACGAGCTCGCCGAGCTAGTGACTCGGGCCCGCGAACGTGCGCAGGAGGCGGATCTGCTGAGGTTCGGCCTCGCCGAGATCGAGCGGACCGCCCCTGAGTCGGGCGAGGACCGGACCCTCGCTGCCGAGGTCGAACGGCTCTCACATGCCGACGCGTTGCGGACGGCGGCCACCACCGCTCATGCGGCGCTGCTCGGCGATCCAGGCGCGGCGGAGTCGACCGAGCTCACAGACGCCGTCGGGCTGGTTGCCGTCGCCAGGCGCGCCATTGACCAGGTCCGTTCCCACGATGCCGAGCTCGCCGTGCTCTCCGACCGGCTGAGCGAGGTGGGCTACCTCCTCGCCGACGTGGCGACTGACCTCGCCGCCTATGCGGAAAGCGTCGACGCAGACCCGCTGCGGCTGGCCACCGCCCAAGAGCGGCAAGCCGCACTCTCCGCGCTGACCAAGAAGTATGGGGATACGGTCGACGACGTTCTGGAGTGGGCCGAACGCGCGGCCATCCGGCTCGCCTCACTCGAGAGCGACGACGAGCGGATCGACTCACTGCGCGCGGAGAGAGCAGAGGTACGCGCGGAGCTGGCCCGGCTCGCCGCCGAGGTGTCCGCGGCCAGACGTTCCGCCGCGTATCGATTCGGCGCGGCGGTCACCACGGAACTGCGTGCGCTCGCCATGCCACATGCCGTCGTCACCGTCCCGGTGACCCAGCAGGAGATTGCCGAGCCGGGGCAGCGAGACGCTCTCGAGGTCGACGGACGACACCTCGCGTTCGGTCCGACTGGTATCGATGACGTCGAGATACTGCTGCAGCCTCATCCCGGTGCGCCGGCCCGGCCGATTCAGCGCGGCGCATCAGGGGGCGAGCTCTCCCGGGTGATGCTCGCCATCGAGGTGGTCTTCGCCGGCGCGGATCCCGTACCCACCTTCGTCTTCGACGAGGTCGACGCCGGCGTCGGCGGTACCGCGGCGGTCGAGGTCGGTCGCCGCCTCGCCACCCTCGCGGCGATCGCCCAGGTCCTCGTCGTAACACACCTTCCGCAGGTTGCCGCCTTTGCCGACCGGCATCTGGTGGTCGAGAAGTCAAGCGCGGGCTTGGTGACCCGCAGTGGCGTCACGATGCTGGACCACGCCGGGCGGGTGCGTGAGCTTTCGCGCATGCTCGCCGGTCAGGCAGAGTCTGAATCGGCGCAGGCGCACGCAGAGGAGCTTCTCGAAGCCGCTGCGGCCGTCCGGCCTGGCGGCTGACCGGCACAGTCCAGCCAGCCGCCCGTGACCCGCCGAGGTGGCGGTTGGAGGTCGTTGGTTCGGCAGGAAGCCGCGGTCGCCACACCGCTAGCGCCCTGCGGCGACCACCAGCGCGCTTCGCGATCGACGGGTTGGCTTTGAGGCTCTGACGCGATTCGACGCCCCATTTCACCGCATGAAGCACGTTTTGCGGAATCTCGCATACATGATCGTCACGGCGCGCCGAGTGGCCCGCGCAACACGGGCCGGCATGCCCAGACGTGGCAGGATGACCAGTGATGAAGGTACCTACGCTTAGGCGTCGCGACCGCCCCCCCGAGCTGCCAGGCATCGTCGGTGCGGCCCGCGTTGACCGGCGTACGAAAAACCTCACCAAACGGCTGCGGCCAGGCGAGATCGCGATCATCGATCACGTCGACCTCGATCGGGTGGCGGCTGAGGGCTTGGTCGCTTGCCAGCCAGCCGCGGTCGTGAACGCCGGCCCCAGCATCAGCGGGCGTTACCCGAACCTCGGACCCGAGATCATCGTCTCGGCCGGCATCCCGTTGATCGACGATTTCGGCGCGGACCTGATGCTACGAGTGGTCGACGGAGAGCGGCTGAGGCTCGACTCGACGGTGCTCTACCGGGACGAGGTGCCGCTTGCCTACGGCGTTCTCCAGACGAAGGAGTCCGTTGTCGCGGCGATGGATGAAGCCAGGGCCGGGCTGGCGACCCAGCTCGAGGCGTTCGTCGCCAACACCATGGAGTACGTGAGGCGCGAGCGCGACCTGCTTCTCGACGGCGTCGGTGTTCCGCAGATCTTCACCAAGGTCGAGGACAAGCACGTCCTGATCGTCGTTCGCGGTTACCACTACCGCGAAGACCTCGCTGCGTTGCGGCCTTATCTCCGCGAGTATCGCCCGGTCCTCATCGGTGTCGACGGCGGCACGGACGCACTCATCGAGGCGGGCTACCGGCCCGACATCATCGTCGGGGACATGGACTCGGTCTCCGACGAGGCTTTGCAGTCTGGCGCTGAGCTTGTCGTGCATGCCTACCGGGACGGGAGCGCGCCCGGCCTCGCCCGGCTCGAGCGGCTGGGTCTTGCGGCAGTCATCTTCCCGGCGACCGGTACCAGCGAGGACATCGCGATGCTGCTCGCCGACGATGCGGGTGCGCGCCTTATCGTCACAGTCGGTACCCACGCCACGCTCACCGAGGTCCTCGACAAGGGCCGCGACGGCAACGCAAGCAGCTTCCTCACCCGGCTGCGAGTCGGAGACAAACTCATCGACGCCAAGGGTGTGTCCAGGCTCTATCGCAGCCGAATCTCGACCGGGCAGCTCATGCTCCTTGTTGGGGCTACGCTCGTCGTCCTGACCACTGCCTTCGTCGCCTCGCCGTCCGGGCGGGCCATCCTGTCCGTGGCGAGGGCGCTGTGGGGCAGTCTCATCTTCTGGTTCCAGGGGCTTTTCGAGTGATCGATTTCCGCTACCACGTCGTTTCCCTGGTCGCGGTGCTCATCGCGCTTGCGACTGGCATCTTGCTCGGCAGTTCTGTGCTGTCGGGACCGTTGTACGACAACCTGAACAAGACCACCGATCAACTGCGCCAGGAGCGCGACCAGCTCCGGGGCGACATCAGCGACCTCCAGCGCGACAAGAACTACGCCGCGAAGTTCACCGAAACCCTGGCGCCCACCGCCGTCTCGCAGCGATTGACCGCCGAGCGGGTCGTGATCGTTGCGCTCCCCGGCGCTCAAAAGGGCACGCTTCAGCAGGTCTCCAACATCGTTGAGACGGCAGGAGCGAAGGTCACCGGACAGATCGGCATCACCGACGCGTACGCCGATGCCGACAAGGAGCGGGTACTGGACGACCTGGTCAACCAGCTGCGACCGACGACCGTTGACCTGCCGCAGGACACGTCGACCTACGACCGGGCGGCGATCGAGATCGCTTCGCTCGTCATGACGAAGGAGACCGCGCAGGCCGATACCCCACCCACCGGCGCAGACGGCGGAGTTCTGCCGGGGCTGAAGGCCGGAGGCTTCGTGACGACGAAGGGGCACCCCGACAACAAGGCGACGCTTGCGGTACTCGTCGCCGGACCAGCGCCCAAGGCATCCGACGGCATCGACCGTGCCAACGGCGCTTATCTGACGCTCGCTCGCGAGCTTGATACGCGCGGGAAAGCCGTCGTGCTTGGCGGCCCTGAGTCCTCGGCAGGCGACCGCGGTGTCGTCAACGCACTGCGCAGCAACGACGAACTGGCGAGTTCCGTCTCCTCGGTCGACACGGCCGACACCATCTATGGTCAGATCGCCGTCGTGTACGCCCTGCAGGCCGAGACCAATGGCCAGCCCCCCGGGCAATACGGCATCTCCGGCACCACCGACGGCCCGCTGCCCCCTCAAGCCACGAGCGGGTGATCAGCTGTAAGCGGGTGCGCATGGCCATGGAATCGATCGTTGTGACCGGTGGTAACGGGTTGGGACATGGGCGTCTGCCCGGCGTCGCCCGACCTGATCCCGGCTTCCCTGCGCTGCGCTACGGTGATCCATCGAGCCTGCCGGGGAAGCCCGGCGCTGGCACGGTTGCGTGCCGGTCACGTCATGGAGTTCCGGCACCGGTCAGCCCTCACAGACAGGGGCATGAGAGGAGTGTCGCGATGGGCGTTCGCGGGCGGATCGCCGCGGCGGCGATCGGTGCTGGCACGGCGGCGCTCGCCTATCGCCAGCTGACTCGCACTCCGCCCGGGGGCGATGAGCAGTGGACCCGGGTCAACCACCGCGGGGAGAATGTCACGCTGCTCGAAGGGCCGGCCCTCGTGGCCGCGGCGGGTGTCGCCGCCGCGGTCGTGCCGGGCCTGCCTCGCAGGCTGCGTACGGCCGCCGCGCTCGCGGCCATTGGCGCGGGTGCGCTCGGCGCGTACGACGACCTCGCCGGATCCAGCGCCTCCCGTGGTCTCAGGGGACACCTCGGCGCGTTGGCCAAGGGAGAGGTCACAACCGGCGCGGTAAAGATCCTGGGGATCGGCGCGACCGGGCTCCTGGCCGGCAGCCTGATTCAGAAGCGACCCCTCGACAAGCTGCTCGCCGGGATCGTGGTCGCCGGGTCCGCCAACGTGATGAACCTGTTCGACCTCCGGCCCGGTCGCGCGATCAAGGTTGGACTGGCCGCAGGGCTGCCCACAGCTATGCGCAGCGGTGCGTCAGGGGTGCTGGCGGCCGGCCCGCTAGGCGCGAGCGCGGCGTTGCTGCCTGCCGACCTCCAGGAGAAGTCCATGCTCGGCGACGCCGGCTCCAACGCGCTCGGTGCCGCGTTGGGGGTGGCTTCGGCGGCACGGTCCGGGCGCATGGGACTGCTCTTGCGAGCGGCGGCCCTGGTCGGACTCACGCTGGCCAGTGAAAAGGTCAGCTTCACGAAGGTCATCGCGGCGACACCGCCGCTCAACGCGCTCGATATGCTCGGCCGCCATCCACCGGCTCAAGCGCCGGCGCAGCCGCCGGATGGCTGATCCGACCGAGGTCGACGCGGGCCGGCCAGGGCGGCTGCTCGGCGGCATCGCCGGCGGCGCGTTCCTGATCGCCGGGATCACAGTTCTCTCCCGTATCGCGGGCTTCGGCCGCATCGTCGTCTTCTCCCGTACGGTCGGCGCCACCTGTGTCGGTGAGGTGTACCAGACGGCCAACGGCGTACCGAACATCGTCTTCGAAGTCGTGGCCGGCGGCGCGCTCGCCGGCGCGGTCGTGCCGCTGCTCGCCGGCCGCTTCGCCCAGAATGCGCGTGAGGAGGCAGGCCAGGTAGCGTCCGCCCTCTTGACCTGGTCGCTCGCCGTTCTCACTCCAATCACGATCCTCGCGGCGCTGGTGGTCCGGCCGATTGTGACGGGACTGCTGGGCCCGGCCGAGGGGTGCCCAAGCCAAGCGAGCGCAGTCGATCTGGGCGCCAGGATGCTGTTGATCTTCCTGCCGCAGATCCCGTTGTACGGGGTCGCCGTCGTCCTGTCCGGTGTGCTCCAGGCCGACCGCCGATTTCTGGGGCCGGCGCTCGCTCCGCTGCTCTCGAGCCTTGTGGTGGCCGCCGCGTACCTCGCGTTCGGCGCCGTCGCAAGCGGCCACGAGACCGATCTTGACAGGGTGTCACGAAGTGCCGAGGTCCTTCTCGCCGGGGGGACGACGCTCGGAGTGCTTGTGCTGGCCGGCAGCCTGCTGATCCCGCTCAAGCGCACCGGCGTGCGGCTGCGCGCGACGCTCACATTCCCGCCAGGTGCGGCCGCTTTCGCGCGGGTTCTCGCTTTCGCCGGCTTGGCGATCGTGGCAGCACAACAGCTGGCGACAGTCGTCGTGATTGCACTCGCGAACCGGTCGGGACAGGCCTCCGTCGTCCTCTATGGGTACGCCTGGGCGTTGTACCTCCTTCCTTATGCCGTGCTCGCGGTCCCGATCGCCACCAGCGCCTTTCCCCATCTGTCCGCGCGATACGACACCGGCGACGAAGCAGGGTTCGCCCGCGGTGTCGCGGCCACATCGCGGGCGGTGGTTCTCGCAAGTTGTCTCGGTGCTGCCATCCTGGCGGCCACGGCTGTTCCGGTGTCCCGGGTCTTCCTCGAGCAGGCGCCGGCCGTGGCCGGCGCGGACGACCCGGCCCTGCTCGCCCGGGCCCTCCTCGGCTGGGCACCTGGCCTGGTCGGATACGGCTTGGTCGCCCACCTCGGCAGAGTCATGTACGCACAAGGACGCGGCCGCCGCGCCGCTGTCGCGATCGTGTCGGGATGGGCGGTAGTCGCAATCGCCGACGTCGTCCTCGTGGTCCTGCTGCCTGCCAGTGACACCGTGCTCGCCCTGGGGATCGGTAATGCGGTCGGCATGACCATGGCGGGGCTTCTACTGCTCGGGTCGGTCAGGACGTCGGTCGGCCCGACAGCAGTGCGCGGCCTGCCACGCGCGTTCGGGGCGGGCGTCGCCGGAGGAGCACTCGCCGCGGCTGCCGGCTGGTGGGTGGGCGCGTTCGGTTCGCCGGGTCCGGTCGCGAGCGCCGGGCTCGCCATCGCCGCGGCCGCCGTGGCTCTCGCTGTGTACGGCGTCGTTGTCCTGATCGCCGACGCGGGCGACATGCGTACCGCGATCACCCGGAGGTTCACCTGATGCTCAGCTGTGCTGATCCTGGCGAGGTGTGTGGTGGTCGCTGATGCCCTGCACGTCGTCGAGGTGCTCGCGACGAGCACCGGCGGGATCGGCACTCATGTTCATGGTCTCGCGGCCGGACTGGTGGAGCGGGGAATCACGGTGACCGTTGCCGGCCCACAGGCAACCGAGGACTCGTTCGGCTTCACGTCCGTGGGGGCCGCCTTCGAGCCGGTCGAGATCGCGACCCGGCCCCATCCCCGCGCCGATCTCGAGGCCATTCGCGGGCTGAGGTCTCTCATCTCGGCTCTCGCCACCGGCCCGCCCGGGCGAGACTCAGGCACTGCCGATCTCGATCACGAAGCGGTGCCGCTGGTCGTGCACGCGCACGGCCTCCGGGCCGGGCTGGTGGCGGGGTTGGCCACCAGGTCGCCAATTCGGGTGCGCCGGTCGCGGCATCGTGCGCAGCGCCCGCGAGGGCTACGCCGCCGGGGTTCAATCCGCCGCCCGGGTCACCCCCCGCTGGTTGTGACTTGGCACAACGCCGTCCTGGGTCGCGGCCCGGCTCGGTTCGTCCTGGCCGGACTCGAGGGAGCCGTTGCCCGGATGGCCGACGTCACGCTGGGTGCGTCGTACGATCTCGTCGCCCGAGCCAGGCGAATGGGCGCGGCGGATGCCCGGCTTGGCCAAGTGGCGGCGCCAGCCTTGACCGCCGCTGCGAGTTCGCCCGACCAGGTCAGAGCCGATCTCGGCGCCGGCGACCGACCGCTTGTCCTCGCGGTCGGCAGGCTGGCACCGCAGAAGGCCTATGACCTCCTTCTCGAGGCAGCCACCCGCTGGCGGGCCCGCGAGCCGCAGCCTCTCGTACTGATCGCCGGGGAGGGGCCGCAGCGACCGCTGCTCCAAGCCCGGATCGACGCCGGCAAACTTCCGGTACGACTCCTCGGTCACCGGACGGACGTCCCGGATCTTCTGGCGGCGGCCGATGTCGTCGTTCTCACCAGTCAGTGGGAGGCGAGGGCGCTGATCGCCCAGGAGGCCCTCCAAGCCGGCCGGCCCCTGGTGGCGACGGCCGTGGGCGGTGTACCCGATCTTGTCGGCGACGCCGCCGTCCTCGTCCCGTACGGCGACCCGGACGCCCTCGCCCAGGCGGTCGGCAATCTGCTCGACAACCCAGAGATCGCCAAGCGACTGTCGGACGCGGGCCGGGCACAGGCCACGAGCTGGGCGGACGAACCCGCGGTGATCGACGCCGTCATTGCGGTTTACGGGGAGCTCGCCGGCAACGCCCGGGCCTGACGCGCCGCGGTGGGTGCGGCTAGGGGCGGCTTACCGGCCTGCACTGATAGGCTGGAGGCCCGTGGACAGGCGGCCGAGAACCGGAGCACGATCACTCAGCAGGTCGGCAGGCGGCCGCATCAGACGACCACGGGGAGCCCTCATTGGCAGCGCCGCTTTCGACTAAGCATTTGTTCGTCACCGGGGGCGTTGCGTCCTCGCTCGGTAAGGGCCTGACCGCCTCCAGCCTCGGCAACCTGCTCAAGGCGCGTGGGCTTCGGGTCACGATGCAGAAGCTCGACCCTTATCTCAATGTCGACCCCGGCACGATGAACCCTTTCCAGCACGGTGAGGTGTTCGTCACCGACGACGGCGCGGAGACCGACCTCGACGTCGGCCATTACGAACGCTTCCTCGACGTCGACCTGCACGGGTCAGCCAACGTGACCACCGGGCAGGTCTACTCCGCGGTGATCGCCAAGGAGCGCCGCGGCGAATATCTCGGCGACACCGTTCAGGTCATCCCGCACATCACGAACGAGATCAAGGCAAGGATCCGGCGGATGGCCGGGCCGGAGGTCGATGTCGTCATCACCGAGATCGGTGGCACGGTCGGAGATATCGAGTCGCTGCCGTTCCTCGAGGCCGCCAGGCAGATTAGGCACGAGGTCGGCAGGGACAATGTGTTCTTCCTGCACGTCTCGCTGGTCCCTTACATCGGGCCGTCCGGTGAGCTCAAGACGAAGCCGACGCAGCATTCCGTCGCCGCGCTTCGCTCGATCGGTATCCAGCCCGATGCCATCGTGTGCCGCGCCGACCGGCCGATCCCCGACAGCGTCAAGCGCAAGATCTCGCTGATGTGCGACGTCGACGAGGAGGCCGTGATCGCCGCGGTCGACGCGCCGTCCATCTACGACATCCCGAAGGTTCTGCACTCAGAGGGTCTAGACGCATTTGTCGTGCGGCGGCTCGGCTTGCCGTTCCGTGATGTCGACTGGACTCAGTGGGACGAGCTCCTCCGCCGGGTCCACCAGCCCAGCCACGAGGTGACAGTGGCGCTGGTCGGCAAGTACATCGATCTCCCAGACGCCTACTTGTCCGTGACCGAGGCGATGCGGCACGGCGGGTTCGCCAACGATGCCCGGGTCAACATTGTGTGGGTGCCGGCGGACGACTGCCGGACACCCGAGGGCGCCGCGCGGGAGCTCGCCGGCGTGGATGGGGTCGTGATACCCGGCGGCTTCGGCGTGCGCGGGATCGAAGGGAAAATCGGGGCGATCAAGTACGCGAGGGAGAACAGCATTCCCACCCTCGGCCTTTGCCTCGGCTTGCAGTGCATGGTGATCGAGGTCGCCCGATCGCTCGCCGGGCTGGAAGGCGCCAACTCCACTGAGTTCGACGCGGCGTGCGCCCATCCGGTCATCTCGACAATGCCCGACCAGATCGACGTTGTCGCGGGCGAGCGGGACATGGGTGGCACGATGCGCCTCGGCCTCTACCCGGCAAAGCTCGCCGATGGCTCGATCGTCCGATCGGTCTACGGGGCGCCTTATGTCGAGGAACGGCACCGTCACCGGTACGAGGTCAGCAATGCCTATCGGCCCAAGCTTGAGGATGCCGGCCTGCTGTTCTCCGGGTTGTCGCCGGATGGGCGGCTGGTCGAGTACATCGAGCTGCCGACCGACATACATCCCTATTTTGTGGCCACCCAGGCGCACCCCGAGCTGAGGTCCCGCCCGACCCGGCCGCATCCCTTGTTCGTTGGCCTGATCAGCGCCGCGCTCGACCGTCGTCGCGCCGTGGTCGCGTCATCGACCGTGGCAGCACCCGCGGTGGCGCCGTCCATATGACCGCCGCCAGCAACCCTGGCCCCGGCGAAAGCGCAGGGCCTCATCCGGTGCGCACCGACGTGCGCGACAGGCCCGAGCAATGGCCGGTGGTCACCTCGACGATCCGGTTCACCGGGAGCTTTATCACCGT
>DASYTV010000076.1:0-11252 GCA_036001885.1 Actinomycetes bacterium | reverse complement strand
GAGACCGGCTTGGCGGTCCAGCTGCCGAACTGGCTGGCCAGGTTGGCGGTCATGGTCCCGTACAGCTCGCCGAGCCCGCCCCAGGCGCCGGTGGTGTCGTACAGCACCAGCGTCCGGGCGGAAGCGGCCGTGCTGACGCCGGCGCCCGACGCGGCGGCCGCGTTGGCGGTGGCGGTCGCCAGGGCCGGGCCGACGGCGCCGCTGGCGACCGCCGAGTCGCCCGTGCCGCCGCCGGTGAGGCCCTGCGCACGAAGGACCGGCGGCCGGCTCGGCTCCTCCGGCTTGGTGCGGGAGGCTGCCGGGCCGGCGGGCAGCAGCAGCACGCCGAGCACCAGCGCCAGGACGGCCACCAGCAGGCGCCGCAGCGCCAGACGGCCGGGTCGGTGAGATCGCACGGGAACGCTCCTTGCTTCCATGTCAGGGGTTGGTGGTTGGGTGTGGTGCCCGGCCCTGCCCGCCGCACAGGCGGAAGGCGACCGCCACGACCAGGAGGGCGACGGACACGGTCAGGCACAGCCACAGCCCGCCGGTCGCCAGCACCAGCAGGAGGCGCAGCGGCGTCGGGAGGCTGCCGTGGACGCCGACCGCCGCCCCGGCCGCGCCCGAAGCGCCGCCGGCGAGGAGGATGGCCCGCAATCCCAGTTGCACGTACATCCGCTACTCAATTCCACGCAGAATCGAATTCACAAAGCTCGTCCCTGGGTCCGTGGTTTCCAGATCGTGCGGGACGATGGTCTCGTCATTCCGCTGGGCGCCATCCCCGCCGTTGCGGTAGCCGGGATACCTCATTGCCGGTAATCAAGCGCCTCGCCAGCAAGAAATGTATGGGGATGCCCGCGTCATCCGCCGGATGGGTGATCTCAGGGTGCTTGTCCCACGCCTGTGTCGGATTGCACCGTGCGACGGTGATCTGGGTCACCGCGTTCCCGGCCCGTGTTGTGGTGTGCTTGGGGACGGTGAGATCGAATTGGGGGAGGCGGAGTCAATGTCTGACTTCGGTTGGGGACTGGTACTCCTGGGTGCGTATGTCCTGCTCGTGGTCCTGGCTCGCTGGATCTACATTGCGAGGACGAACGTGGTGTGGACCAGCGCGCAGGCGGAGGCGATGACCAAGCGCCTCTTCCTCCAGGTGGAGCGTGACCCGTCGAGCAACGGCGAGGCGCCGCTGACGCAGGCGACCTTGAAACAGCTCGTCGACGAGATCAGGAAGGAATCACCGCAGCGCGGCCACACCGGGGTGGTCGGTTGGAACGGCTCGCACCAGATCGCGCAATGGGTGCTCATGCACGAAGCCGAGCGACTGATGTTGCCCACGCTCGGGCACGAGGAACTGGTGGCCCGCCTCGAGCGCGCGCTTGGTCAGCTCGACGAGTTGCCCCAGCGCCGGCGGGAGGCGTGGGAGGACGTGATCCACACCCTCCTGGCCACCAAACATGCCGAGGACGAGCGGCTGAACCGCGTGTATCGGGCGTACCTGGACGAGCTGCTCGGGGAGATCTACGAGGCGTCCAACGGCACGGCCACCCAGCTGTCGGGGCTGTACAACCGGGCAACCTGGGTCATCCTTGTCGCCCTGCTCCCGTTGGCGGTGCTGGCGGGGCTCGGGTACGGGGTGCTGTTGGTCGCCGGGGCGATCGGCGGGCTCATCAGCCGGATGCAGCGACTGGTGTTCTCCAGGCGCATCCCGATCACCTACGGAAGCTCGTGGGCGCCGCTGTTCTGCGCGCCGATCCTGGGCGCGCTGGCCGCCTGGGCCGGCCTGGTGCTCATCTCCCTGCTCCAGACCACCGGCGTGGTGGAGCTCACCGCCCTGCAGACCTCCCTGGACGACCTCCGCGCACCCTCCTCCGCGCTGTTGGGGTTGGCCATCCTGCTCGGAACCTCGGAGCGGTTCCTGTTGCAACTGGAGAAGCAGGCCGAGAGCGTGCTCGGTGCCGGATCGTCGGACCAGCATGCACCGGCCAACACGCCAGCGGCTTCCCAGCGGGTACGTCTGCTCGGGTCGCAGACCTCGCCGTCACCGACCGCCGCAGCCCACGCCGTCGGGGTGGATGGAGCACCTCGGTCTGGATCGACGCAGGCGAGCCTGCCGGGACAGCTCGTCCCCGGAGAGGGCTGAGCCGCCTCCCGGCCCAGACTAGCGGGCAGCCTCTGGGGCCTGGGTGAACTGCGTTTCCTCGACCACCGGGCGCCAGTTGCGGACTCGATCTCGCGCCCACAGCAGCGAGCGCTGCTCACCGCAGCGCTCACGCCAGCCGGCTAGGCAGGCCTCCACGTGCGGCCGGCTCCAGAGCACCCCGAGGACCTCAACCGGGTCCTTGCGCTCGTCCGGCTCCGACAGCTCAACGGCATACACCTCGCCGGTGGCCTGGACCCAGGCAAGCCGGTAGGCCGGCACCGGCGCGAACTCCCGCCACAAGCCGCCGTAGGTCACCTCACGCGAGTGCGCGCGCCGAGGGTCGGAGGCGTAGAACTCCTGAAGCGTCAACTCTCTCTGCATGCTGCAACCCCTCCTCCAGGAGCTGGATCGCTCTTGCCGTGCGCCTGGGCCGTCGCTTGCGTGGCAGTGGATGGGGTTGCAGCCGTCACGGTCGCCGCTGTTGAGGTCGGACACCTCATCACCAGTCAGCCTGCCCGCCGCGCCCAACAGGCTAAACCTTCGGTTTGCCTGGAGGCCTGTGATCGGTCACGCGAACGCAGCCGCCGCGACGGCGGGGTCGAAACAAGTCGGTGGCCAAGGCCGTCAGGTCTGCCAGACGCTGACGGCCAGCTGGAGGCCATCGCACGCGAGTGAGACCTTGTTGAGGAGCTGAGCACGCGGCATCGGAGCGACGTTTGATGCGCCGACCGTCACCGCAGGCATCGACAGGCGGCCGGGTCGCGGAAGCAGGCTCTTGATGTTGCCGCCGATCATGTTGGTCAGCTCGCCAAGTGCGTCGGCGACCTCGTCGTCGGTGAGCTGCTCGGCGGGCACGTCGAACATCGCCGAAGCGGCCGTCCGCGCAAGCTGTGTCGGACACGCGAGCAGCACGTAGCCTCGCCACTCGCCAGTCACCGCGACGCTGCCCACGGTGACGTCGTCGCTGCCGGCCACCACCTCGTCGTTGGCCCAGCGGATCACCTTGCCAGTGAACGAGCTCCACACGTCCTGGGCTATCCCGACGATCTGCTCGTCGGTGGCGAAGAGCACCCGGGTCATCGTGCCGCCTGTCCGCCACAGGGCCGGTAGACCGTGGCTTTGTCGAGTGGCACGCGCTCGAACGTGTCCACGTTGATGGTGGTCTCGGCGCCACCGAGGACCAGGTAGCCGTCGGGCCGTAGCACGCGCCGCACCCGGTCGAAGATCTCCCGCCTGGTGTCCACCTTGAAGTAGATGAGGACGTTGCGCAGGAACACCACGTCGACGGAAGGCAGCGGCGGGAACGGAGCCGCGAGGTTCAGTTGCCGGGCCTCGACGACGCGCCGCAGCGGCTCGTTGACCTGCCATTCGGCGCCGACCCGGGTGAAGTGGCGGACGAGCTTGGCAGCGGGGAGACCGCGATTGATCTCGAGCTGGCTGTAGCGGCCCGCACTGGTCCGGCGAACCATCTCCTCCGAGAGGTCGGTGGCGAGGACGCGCAGGTTCCACGTCGGATCGCCGGCCAGCCGCTCGTACAGCACGATCGCGATGCTGTAGGCCTCCTGACCGGTGGCGGTGGCCGCCGACCAGATGGTGAGCCGCCGCTCCGTCGCACGGCGGCGCAAGAGATCGGGCAGGATGACCGACTCGAGCGCATGGAACGGGTGGTGGTCGCGGAACCAGGATGTCTCATTGGTCATCATCGCCTCGACCACCCGTTTGTGGAGGGAACCCTCGGGCGAGCTGCGGAGACGGGAGACGAGCCGGTCGAGGCTCCCCTCCCCGCTGGCCTGGGCGATCGGCAGCAGCCGGGACTCGACGAGATACTCCTTGCCGGCTTCGAGGAAGATCGCCGAGCGGCGATGGACGAGCTCGCGGACATAGGCAAAATCGGCCGGAGCGATGGTCATGGGGTGGCTCCGGCTCCAAGCGGCGAGTTGGGCGGTGCCCAGTCGCGCGCCCGCCGGAGCGCGTCGGTGAGATCGGCGGCGATCGCGGGCAGTGGCAGGATCCGGTCGGCCAGGCCGGCGGTCGCGATCGCGCCCGGCATCCCCCATACCACCGAGGTCGGCTCGTCCTGAACCACGATCTCGGCTCCACCCGCCCGTAGCCGCTCGCAGCCGCGCAGCCCGTCCTGTCCCATGCCGGTCAGCACGCAGGCGAGCACCCGCGCACCGAAGACACTGGCGGCCGAGCGGAAGAACACATCGACCGACGGCCGGCACCCGCTCTGCCGCGCCTCCTGGTTGGTCGCCACCCACCGCACGCCGCGCTCTTCCACGACCAGAAGATGGAAGTCTCCGGGTGCGACCACGACAAGGCCGGGCTCCAGGCGCATGTCGGGCCGGCCCTCGACGACGGTGAGCTTGGACACCTTGTCCAGCCGCTGTGCGAGCAGCCGAGTGAAGATCGGCGGCATGTGCTGGACGATGACGACCGGCACCGGCAGGTCGGCGGGAAGCTCGCGGACGATCGTCGCCAGCGCATCCGGACCGCCGGTCGACGAGCCGATCGCGAGGATCCCGTGCGGGTCGGACCGTTCCCGCCACGCGCCAACGGGCGCTGGTCGGGCGGTGGGTGCGGGTGCCGGGGTTGGGGCTGCGCTCGGGACCAACGCCTTGATCTTCGGTAGCAGCTGCGAGCGGACGGTTTCGAACGCGGCACTGGCGCTGCCGACGTTCCCGGGCTTCGTGACGTAGTCGCGGGCGCCGAGTGAGATCGCCTCCAGGGTCGCGGCGGCCGCCCGCTCGGTCAGTGTGCTGAACATGATCACCGGCAGACGCGGGTGCAGCCGACGCAGGTGCCGCAGCGTCTCCAAGCCATCCATGTCGGGCATCTCGATGTCGAGGGTCAGGATGTCCGGTGCGAGCCGCTCGATCATCTCGAGCGCGCTCCTGCCGGATGCCGCCGTGCCGACGACCCGGATGCCGGGGTCCTCCGAGAGGATGCTCGTGACGATGCGGCGGACGACCACCGAGTCATCGACGACGAGGACCGCGATCGGCTCCACGCGTCACTCCGGCAGGAGCCCGAGGAGATCGAGCTTGTCGATGATCGCGTCGGCGGTGAACGGCTTGATGATGTACTCGTGGGCACCGGCGGCGAGGGCTCGCACGACCTGGTCGTGCTCGCTCTCCGTCGTGACCATCATGAGGGTCATCGGTCGGTAACCCGGATTGTCCCGTACGGCGTTCACGAACGACAGTCCATCCACGCCCGGCATGTTCCAGTCAACCAGCGCAACGTCCGGAAGCGGACCGCTGGACAGCGCGTCAAGACCCGCCTGGCCGTCCGCCGCTTCGACGACGTCGAACCCCGCCGAATGCATGATGCGGCGCAAGATCATGCGCATGGCCCGCGAATCGTCGAGGATGAGAGCGCGCACCGTGCTCCTTCATCGCGTCACTGTTCCGAGGGGGGTGCGGGCCCGATGGGCGCCCGCCCACTGGAGTTACATCGGCGGCGGCGAGGAGGCTCCTGAGCCTCCACCGGCCGGCTGCAGCTCGACCGCAGCCTCGACGTCGAGCGAGAGCAGCAGGGCGTCATCGAGCTTGTAGGCGCCGCGAATGAGCTCACGGGCGATGCCGAGAAGCGTCTCGGGCGGCTCCTCGAACGCCTCCTCGGATACCTCGACGACATCGCCGATCCGGTCGACGAGCAGGCTCACCAGGCCGTCCTTGGTCTGGACGATGACATCCATGGGCAGCTCGTCGGCCGTGCGGTCGGGAAAGCCCAGCCGCTGGCGGAGGTCGACGGCGGTGATGACCTGACCGCGCAGGTTGATGAGCCCACTGAGGGCGGGAGGAGCCAGCGGCACCCGGGTCATCGGCTGGTAGCGGATGACCTCCTGCACCGTGGCGACCTCGACGCCGAACAGGTGGTCGTCGACGAAGAACGTCGACAACTGCGCCAGGCTCATGACCGGCTTCCTGCCGGCACGGTGGGGGCGTCGTAGAACCGCGGGTCGGCGGCGCGGACGCTCTGCTCGACGTCGAGCAGCTCGGTGATCCTGTCCTGAACGACCGCCGTGCCAATGGGACCGACCCCGACGAGGTCGGCGCG
Organism: Actinomycetes bacterium; assembly: GCA_036001885.1. Lineage (GTDB taxonomy): Bacteria > Actinomycetota > Actinomycetes > JAKEEW01 > JAKEEW01 > DASYTV01. The sequence goes on along the minus strand of DASYTV010000076.1, from coordinate 5,071 downwards.
GCCGGGCGGCCCGCCCTCGACGATGTCCAGGATGGCGTCGACGACCAGTCCCACGCTGCGACCGCGTGTGACGCATACGACCACCGCCAGAACGTCGTCCTCCCCCCGCATGCCGGCACCCTCCAGCACCGGGGCCAGATGGACGAGGGGCAGGATCTCGTCGCGGTACTGCACGAGCGCTCGGCTGCCCACGTGCTCGATCGAGGCGGCCGGGAACTCCTCGAGCCGGGTCACCAGGGCGAGCGGGATCGCAATCCGCCGGTCCTGGCCGACCGACGCGACGAGCAGTGTCTCGCGCGTCTCCGGCCGGTCGTCGTCAGTGTGGTCGGCCGCCCCGCGGGCCAGCTCCCGGCCCGCGCGGAGGACGTTCGCCCGCTGGGCCAGCGCGGGGATGTCGAGGATCAGCGCGACCGAGCCGTCACCGAGGATCGTCGCTCCCGCGTAGACCGGGATGCTCTCGAGCTGTGAGCTCAGCGGCTTGACCACGATCTCCTGGGTGTCGAGGATGTCGTCCACGACCAGGCCGAATCGCCGGTCCTCGACCTGCAGCACGGCGATCAGGACCCTGTCGCGTTCGCCACTGTCCGGTTCGGAGACGCCGAGCTCGCGGTCGAGGTACACCAGAGGGAGCAGCTTCCCGCGGAGGCGGTACACCGGGGTCTCCGAGACGAGCTCGATGCTGGCGCGGCCCTGCTCGCCCTCCAACCGGACCAGCTGCGCGAGGTTGACGGTGGGAATCGCATAGCGGTCGCCGGCGCAGACCACCGTGAGGGCGGGAATGATCGCCAGCGTGAGCGGGATCTTCACGTGGAAGGTCGTGCCGGCGCCGACGACACTGCTCACGTCGACGCTGCCGCCGATCTTCTCGAGGTTTGACTTGACCACGTCCATCCCGACACCACGGCCGGAGACATTGGTGACTGACGATGCGGTCGAGAAGCCGGGCAGGAAGATCAGGTTGGTGATCTCGCGCTCGTTCATCCGGGCGAGCTGCTCGGCATCCACCAGCCCTCGCTCGAGCGCCTTGGCAGCGATGAGGCTCGGGTCCATGCCTGCGCCGTCGTCCCGGATCTCGATGTTGACCTGGCCGCCTTCGTGAAAGGCACGCAGCAGCAGCAGCCCCTGCTCCTCCTTGCCGGCAGCGAGGCGGCCTTCGGGGGGCTCGATGCCGTGGTCGACGGCGTTCCGGACGAGGTGGGTCAGCGGGTCCTTGACGGCCTCGAGGATCGTCTTGTCGAGTTCGGTCTCCCGGCCCTCCATCTCGAGGCGCACCGTCTTGCCGCAGGTGGCGCTGAGGTCGCGGACGACCCGGGGCAGCTTGTTCCACAGCGTGTCGATCGGCTGCATCCGCATCTGCAACACCACGTCCTGCAGCTCCCTGGTGATGACGTTCAGTCGGGTCGACGCACGGATCATCGTGGCGTCCCCGGAGACCGCGGCGTGGGCGACGCTCTGGTTGCGGGTGAGGACCAGCTCACCCATGAGGCGCATCAGCAGGTCGAGCCGCTCGACCTCGACCCGAATGCTGCCGTCGGCGACGGAGCGGCGCTCGGTCTGGACCTCGAGCGCCAGCGACACCTCACCGGACGTCGTCGAGCCCTGGCCGACGAGGATCTCGCCGATCGGGCGCGTGTCGCCGACGTCCTGTGCGGTCATGGCGAAGCTCACGTCGTCCGGTGTCGCGCCGCCGTGCTCGACGATGATCTCGCCGACGGGCGGGGATGACGGGATCCTCGGCTGGGGCGGTTCGGACGGAGCGGCGGGTCCGGCGGTACCACCCTGCCGCAGCCGCGTCAGCGTCGCGATCAGGGCGCCGTGGTCTGGCTCCCCCTCCTGGCCGGTGGCTTCGATCGCCGCGAGCAGGGAGCGGATGGCGTCGACCATCGTGAGCAGGGCGTCAGTGATCTCGGCCGTGAGCCGGAGCTCCCCGTCACGCAGCTTGCTCAGCAGGCTCTCCCCGGCGTGGGTGAGGGCTTCGAGGTGACCGAACTCGAGGAAGCCGGTCGTCCCCTTGATGGTGTGGATGGTGCGGAAGATGCTGCCGAGCAGTTGCCGCGATGCCGGATCCTGCTCGAGGGCTACGAGGTCGCTGTCGAGCTGGTCGAGGTTCTCGTGGCTCTCGACCAGGAATTCGGCGATGATCTCGTCGAGGTCCTCCAACCGATCCTCCTCAGGTGGGCGGCGGGAGCGGGCTAGCTTCCGTGCGGCCCAACCGGATGTGGCAGGCCGTCCGACGCGGCGACGACGACACGGTTGCGGCCGGACTCCTTCGCCTCGTACATCGCCGCGTCGGCGGATCGGACCAGGGTCCCGGCATCGTCCATTACGCTCGCGGCGCAGCCGAGGCTGATCGTCACCCGCATCGCGCCGCCGTCCGGGAGGCGGCATGGCTCGTCGGCGACGACCTTCCGCAGCCGCTCGGCCAGCTCGGCCGCGCCCTGGATGGCCGTCCCCGGCAGGACCACGAGGAACTCTTCGCCGCCCCAGCGTCCGACCATGTCCTCGAGCCGCACATTGCGCACCATCCGCTCGGCCACCTCGCGCAGCACGGCGTCGCCGGCGTCATGGCCGTGCCCGTCGTTCACGGACTTGAAGTGGTCGATGTCGATGATCATCACCGCGATTGGCTCGGCGTTGCGCCGGGCAAGGCTCACCAGCTTGGCCAGGTACTCCTCGACGTGGCGCCGGTTGCGGAGGCCGGTGAGGGAGTCGGTGCGGCTGATGCGGTCGAGCTCCTCGTTGCGCTGGCGCAGCTCGTCCTGGAGCCGTTTCACCCGGGCGGCGGCTTGGACGCGGGCCAGCAGCTCAGTTGGCTCACACGGCTTCCGGAGGTAGTCGTGGGCGCCGAGCCGCAACCCGTCGACCATGTCGGCGGTGTCGGAGCGGCCGGTCAGGAAGACGACTGGAACGTCGCGGAGATCCGGGGCCGCCTTCATCGCGGCGAGCACGTCCCACCCGCTCATCTCGGGCATCTCGACATCGAGCAGCACGACGTCGGGACAGTGCTCACGGCAGACCGCCAAGGCGGCCGCCCCGCTGGCCGCCTCGACCACGGTGTGGCCGCCCGCCACCAGCATCCTGCGAACCAGTGCCCTGATCGCGGCGGAGTCCTCGACGACAAGCACGATGATCGGTGTCACGACGTCAGCAAGCTCCCCATGTGGTGCACTCTGCGCCGGCTGCAGCATGCCTGCCGAGAAGATCGGCGCTCCCTGGTCGGGACTGGAGCGGGACGTGGTCGGAGCGCGGGCGACCGAGCCGCTCAACTCCGGCCGGCGGTGACCCGATCCCAGGTGGGGACGAACCGGTGGCGGCGGCCCTCCTGGCGAAAGGCGAGGCGACATGTCCATCCGTGCCAAGCTGTTGGTGGCGTTCGGCGTGCTTTTGGCCTTGCTGGGCGGTGTGGGGCTCGCCGGCTGGTGGGCCACCGTGCGGATGTCTGACGAGGCGCAGCTGCTCTACGAGGACAACGTGCAGGCTGCGGTGCAGCTCGGCGGGGCCCAGTCGGCCTTGTGGGAGCTTCGCTACGGCTTTCCCCAGTTCATCGTCGCCCCCGAGAAGCGCCAGGAGATCCTGGACAGCCAGGCCAAGTGGTACTCGATCATCGACGACAGCCTGCGGCGCTACGCGGCCGGGCGGCGCAGCGCCGAGGAGCGGCAGGCGCTGGCCCAGTGGGAGGAGGCCTTCACCAGATACCGGCAGGCCAGGCCCCGCTGGTTCGAGCTGTACAGCGCAGGGAAGGTCGAGGAGGCTGCCGACTGGCGCGCCGAGACGACCACGCCCTTCGGCGCGGCCTCGGTCGCGGCGCTGGGGCGTCTGATCGAGCTGCAGCAGATGACCGGCAACGCCCGCCGGGAGGATGTGGCGGCGCTCGGCCGTCAGTCCACCCGACTGCTCGTCGGGCTCGTACTGGTCAGCCTGCTGCTGGGCGTCGCGGTGGCCCTGCGGATGAGCAATTCGATCAGCGACCGTTTGCGGCAGATCGTCGTCGCGCTCAGGGACGTCACCGCCGGCGACCTCACCCGGCGGGTCGAGATCAGCTCCCGGGACGAGGTGGGGCGGATGGGGGCCGCGCTCAACGACACGCTCGCCCGGCTCCACGACGCGGTCCGGTCGATCACCGGGACGGCCACGAGGCTGGCCAGCTCGGCCGAGGAGCTGACCACTGTGAGCGAGCGGATGGTGCGCGACGCCGGCCAGGCGGCCACACAGGCCGGGACGGTCTCGGCGGCCGCGGAGGAGGTGTCGGCCAGCGCGCAGGCCGCCGCCAGCAGCACCGAGGAGATGTCGGCCTCGATCCAGGAGATCGCCCGCAACGCCGCTCAGGCCGGCCAGGTGGCCAACACCGGCGTCGAGGTGGCCCAGACCACCACCACCACGATCACCCGGCTGGGTGAAGCGTCAACCGAGATCTCCGCGGTCGCCAACCTGATCACCTCGATCGCCGAGCAGACCAACTTGTTGGCGCTCAACGCCACCATCGAGGCTGCCCGTGCCGGCGAGGCGGGTAAGGGCTTCGCCGTGGTCGCCGGGGAGGTCAAGGAGCTGGCCAAGCAGACGGCCAACGCGACCGACGAGATCGGCGAGAAGATCCTGGCGATCCAGACGTCCGCTCACGAGGTCGTGGAGGCGATCAGCAGGATCACCGCGATCATCAGCGAGGTCAACGACTCCCAGACCAGCATCGCCTCAGCGGTCGAGCAGCAGTCCGCGACCACCAGCCAGATGGGACGCAGCGGCGCCGAAGCCGCCCAGAGCACGACCCAGATCGCTCACAGCGCCGTCCAGGTCGCTCAGGCCGCCAAGGCCAGCAGCGACGGCGCCGTCGAAACCCAGCAGTCCGCCCAGCACCTCGCCGCGATGGCGGACGAACTGCAATCGCTCGTCGCGCACTTCCGCGTCGACACCGTGGCCGCCTCCGACAGGCCTTGACAGGGCGAAGCTGCCTCGGCTGGTGCGTCGCCAGAGGGTCGCGGTGCCGTGCGAACGAGGACGGCGCACGGTGTGGACTGCTGCTCAGCTGGCACGGGGGACCAAGCGGATGACCATGGGCCAGCGCAACCGCTTCCTC
>DASYTV010000075.1:0-4770 GCA_036001885.1 Actinomycetes bacterium | reverse complement strand
CTGATCGGAAGGACTGGCGGTGACCGTGATCTCCGTACAGGCGCCCTTCACCGGACCCCTGGAATCGTCTTTGACCGAGTCGGCCACTTGCCGGATGGCCGGAGCGATGTCCGGGCTGGTCGTCACCGAGAGCGTCGTCGTCGACGTACATCCAAGCAACCGCGTCGCGGTGAATGCGCCGGTGGCCGCGAGGACCCCGAGGACGAGCAAGGCGGTCGCGGCCCGCCGAACCCGAGATCGCCGCCGGGTCGTGCGCCGGCGCTGGAACTCCTCCCGGCGCGACGCGCCGTCGCCTGCGGCCCGATGGCGACCCGCCACTCGCTCACACCTCGCTGATCATCTTCGGCTCAGTGCGCGTCGGGGAGCCCCCGCAAAAGGACAACCCGCAGCAGGCATGCTGCACTCCTGGTTCAGCGCTTTGTACCGGCGCACTCTAGTGATAAGCGGCAGGTTCAGCTAGTCGAGGAACGCAGCGCTGTCAAGTTGTCACAGCCTGCGAATTCATTCGGCCTTTGGTCTCCTTTACGGTCCGCTACATCCGGCGCGTGCGGCTTTAGACGGCCTGCGGCTCGAAGAGCTCGGCAAGCCAGCCGGGTACGGCCTCGCCGTAGTCCCGCCAGGCCGCTGCGCCGGAGCCGGTCAGTGCCCGCCGCCAGGCGATTGCCCGCCCGACCGTACCGACCTTGACCGCCAGGGAGACGGCCCTGATCAGGTCCTCGCGGTCGTGGCGCTCAGTCCACGGCTCGAGATAGCTGTCCCGCAGGCGGAGCAGTGCGGGGTCGCCCGGCGCGAGCTCGAACCGGCGACTCGCCGCGTTCAGTGTCACGAGCAGAGAGCAGAACGGATGGCTGACAGAGGCGTCGCCCCAGTCGAAGAAGATCAGTCGCTCACCGTCGACGAAGACATTGGCATCGTGAAGATCGTCATGCTGAACCATCGGTGGGACTCCGGCCGCCTCCAGCTCGGCGCACCATTCGGTGAACTCCGGAAGCGAAGACTGCAGACGTGCATACGTTTGTGCACTGAGGCCATCGGCCTCGCCAATCCGCAGCTCGTCCGGCCCAGACAGGAGACCAGCCAGCAAGCTCGGCATCGTCGCTGGACGCTGGTCAGGGACGCCCATCGCCATCAGGTCCCCGGCAAGGGGAACGGTCTCGCGCTGCAGTTCGCCGTACTGGCGGAGCATCTCCATCCAGCTGGCCAGATCCGCGCCGGTGCTGCGGAGGGTCGGACCACCGTCGGGGAGGAGCGACCATCCGCGTTCCGCGTCAATCGCCAATGGTGTCAGCACTCGACCGGTCGTCCAGCGGGAGAGAGCGACCATCAGCCTCGGCTCGTAACGGGTGGCACCGCCGTTGGCTTTGAACCAAACGTCGCCGGTCACCGTCGGTACCTTGATCACGGTTGACCACGGCCGGATATGCACGGGCTCCAGATCGCCGCTGATCGTGAGGCCGCGTGGTATCAGCCGGTCGTCGATCCACTCCTCAACGGCGGCTAGCCAGCTGGGATCGAGCGCTTCGGTGGCGTTGGTCTGGGCAGTCATCGCAGCCGACGGTACCGGCAGGTTCATGCGAGGCCCACCGGGTTTTTGCCGCCCGTGTGATCAGACCGGGACGGAGATGCCGACACCACCGCGGGTCTCCGCGCCGTAGCGCTCCTTCTCCTTGGCGAGGTCGAGCGGACCGATCCTCGAGCGCGACGCTCGCGCTGCGTCGTCGAGCAGGTCGGCTGGGATGATCCACACCACCTCGAACTCGAGGCCGTCAGGATCCCTCGCATACAGACTTTTCGTCGTCCCGTGGTCACTCGCGCCGACCAGGGCGCCGGTCTCGGAGAGGACACCGGCGATCCGCTCCAGCTCGGCCAGAGTGTCGACCTCCCACGCGAGGTGGTACAGGCCCACCGTGCTGCGCCCGGCCTGCGAGTCAGCGGCTGCTGCGCCGATGGCAAAGAGGCCGAGGTCGTGGTCATTTGTCGACCCCGGCGCCTGCAGGAAGGCGGCGGGGCCTGGCGTGCCCATCACCGCGCGAAAGCCGAGCAGGTCGCGGTAGAAGGCCGCACTGCGATCGACATCTCGGACGTAAAGGACCGCATGGTTGAGGCGGTGAACCGGCATGGTGTGATCTCCTCGCATTCGAGCCCTTGGACGCGGCAGGAGACTAGTTTAAAGCTCAACTACCTCGGCCGGTAGGGCTGTACACCGCGATCGACCTGTCAGGAACTGCGCAGATCGAGGACCTAATTTGGCGAGGACTGGGAACAAACCACGGTGCAGGTGTGTAATTGATTCCGGCTGCCGTCGAAGGTCAGCAGAAGTTGATCACGCAGGTGGAGTTACGCAGTAGGGGTGCAGAGCCGCCCCAACGCCGGTCTCCGTTAATCGAGCGGTCGCCAGCAGCCTGAGACGCGCAAAGTGCGCGCCTCGACGGTCCTCGAAAGGGAGACACAGCAGATGGTTCAGGGCACTGTGAAGTGGTTCAACTCCGAGAAGGGGTTCGGCTTCATCGCCCCAGACGACGGGAGTCCCGACGTCTTCGTCCACTACTCGGCGATCAGCGCGACCGGGTTCCGCAGCCTCGAAGATAACCAGCGGGTCGAGTTCACCGTGACCCAGGGCAAGAAGGGCCCACAGGCGGAGGACGTCCGCCCGCTCAGCGGCTGACGCGAGTCGAGGGCGCGCACGGTCAAACCGTGCGCGCCCTCTCTCGTTCCGCCAGCCAGGGCACCGGCCCCGCTGCGGGCTGGGCGGGTGGGTCGCAGCCTCGTAGGGTACTTGATTGTGGATCTCGTCTCGCTGGGGGACATCCGGGCAGCTCAGCGACGGATAGCCGGGGTAGCTGTCCGCACACCGCTGCTTCCGGCGGGCTGGGCCGGCGACGGCGAGCGACGCCTTTACGTGAAGCCGGAAATGCTGCAGCCGATCGGTGCTTTCAAGATCCGGGGTGCATACAACAAGATCGCCCGGCTTACCCCCGAGGAGCGCGCCCGTGGCGTCATCGGCAGCTCGAGCGGGAACCATGCGCAGGCGCTGGCATACGCGGCGGCGCGGTTCGGCAGCAAAGCAACCGTGGTGATGCCGGAGACCGCACCCGCTCACAAGGTCGACGCGACCCGGGCGCTCGGCGCGCACATCATTGTGGTGCCCCCGGCCGAGCGTGATGTCCTGCCCGTCGAGCTGGCAGAGGAGCACGGCTATGTTCTCGTGCCGCCGTACGACGATCCGGACATCATCGCCGGCCAGGGGACTGTCGGCGCGGAGATCGCGGAGGATTTGCCCGATGTCGAGCTCGTCCTGGTGCCGGTCAGCGGCGGCGGGCTTATCTCCGGGATCGCAGCCGCCGTCAAGGCGCTCCGGCCGGCTGCCCGCATCGTCGGCGTGGAGCCCAGTCTCGCCGGGGATGCGGCGGAGAGCTTCCAGCGCGGCGAGCGGCTGGTGTGGGAGCCGGAGCGGACGTATCGAACTATCGCCGATGGGCTCCGGACCACGAGCGTCGGGGTCCTGCCTTGGCGGCACATCCAGGCATACGTCGACGACATCGTCACCGTGACCGATGACCAGATCCGGCAGGCGATGCGGGAGATCGCCGTCGAGTCACGGCTGGTCGCCGAGCCCAGCGGCGCTGTCGCCGCCGCTGCGTACTTGTTCGCTCAGGACCGGCTGCCCAAGGCGGCGCGTACGGTCGCAGTGCTCAGTGGCGGCAACGTCAGCCCCACGCTGCTCGCCGAGATCCTGCTCAGTCCTGGCGTTCATGGTCGGGCGAACGCAGCAGGCTGATCATCCTCCGGGCAGTCCGAGCTGGTCGAGAAGCCAGCTCAGCGGCGCGTTCTGGGCCAGGGAGCGCAACGGCTCTACCAGCCAGCCGGGCAGGTCACCTCGCGTCTGTGCATCGTCGGTTGCCCGAACCAGGCCGGCGCGCAGCGCCCGCTCCATGCTGTCGCGGTCCAGTCGCGGGCTGCCGAAGCGTTGCTTGCCGTCGAGCGCGAGGACGAGGCGCTCGCGGGATACATGCAATTCGCACGCCGCACCGTTGATCGTTGACAGCGCGATCCGCTGCACGCCGGCGTCGAGGCCGCCGCCGGGATAGGGATCGGCTGGCGCGGTGCACGCATCCACCTCGCGGAACGACCCGAAGCTGCTCGCGCCTGCGGTCTGTTCCGCCACGAGCAATCCGCCGGCTGCGAGCAAGAGCGCGGCCAAGCCGATCACTGGCCCGCGTGCCGCTGCCGCGCCTCGCGGCGGGTGTGCCGGCCGAGCCTGGCCGTCGTCCGGCCCGATCACCTGTGCGTCCGCAGACAATGTGGCGCGCGATGCCGGTTCCGCGACGACCTGATCGTGATCCGCCGAGCTGCTCGGCCATCCGGTGCTCGGCCGGGCCGTGCCCGCTTCCGCGCCCTCCGGTTCAGTGCCGTCCGGACGCTCGCCGGTCGGGTCCCCGTCGCTCGGCTCGTTCCTCCGGCGCAGGGCCGCCAAGACCAGTCCTGGGAGCAACACGGCGAAGCCAAGCAGCGCTGCGACGCCGAACGCGGGCCGGAACGCGCGGGTCAGGATCCCCTCGATGCGCTCTGCTAGAGCATCCCCTACGCGCAGGCCCGAGGCTGATTCGACGCCGGCTCCAGCAACGATCTTCTCGAGGTCGGGGACCGCGCCGCGCTGGTTGACGTCTAGATCGTCTCGCACCGCGAATGTGATATTGAGCGTGTCCTGCGCGGGTACCCTGGCGTCCAGCACAACCCCGGCGCCGGCCAGCGCTGATCGTTCGGTCGCTT
>DASYTV010000074.1:0-7775 GCA_036001885.1 Actinomycetes bacterium | reverse complement strand
CGATCAAGATCCCGTAGCGCCTCGTCCAGCCGTCGTCGCGCCTCGGCAACGGCTCTTATCGCATCCCGCTGCGCCGACCGCGCCAGCGCCAGCCGCTGCTCCGCCGTGACCTTCTCGCGGCGTGCCTCGATGCGCTGGCTGTCGAGCCAGTCGATGCGGTCCTCGGCTGTCTCGAGCGCTGCCTCCGCGTCGGCGAGATCATGCTCGCTCTGCCAGTGCGCCGACTCCAGCGCGGCCAGCGCGGCCTCGGCCTGGCGTACCGCATCGTCATGCCGGGCCGGAGCGGGCGTGTATTGGTCGGGCCCGAATCTTCCCGGCAGGTCATCCACAAGATGCAGGTGCCACTGACCGGCGTCCGCAGCGCCGTCGTCCGCGGTGCCAGGCTCCACCTCCACCTGCGGCATCGGTCCGAACCCGTTGTGCGACATCGGACGCACCAAGTGGCCGGAGGAGACCGTGAACGAGCCGGCGAGGTCAACCAGCGCGGCGTTCAAGGTGGCTTCGACCTCCGCGAGCACAGCCTCGGTCGTCGGCGCTCCCGCCTCGATCGAGTGCAACCGGGCCCGAGCGACCAGGTCGGCGATCAGTCGCTGTCGCTCGGCCCGCAGCCGTACCAACTCCCCGGTCTCGAGCCGGGTCTGCGCGTGCCGCAACCGCCGACCGAGCGCGACTAACTGTTCCAGGGGCTCCCCGTCGTACTTCGCCAGGAGGTTCACCAGCCACGCGCTCCGCGTCGGCCGGCGCAGAGTCGCCAGCTCACGGGCGAGCTCACCGTTCCCAGCGGTGCGCGCCTGCCTGACGAGCTCGTCTCGAGCCGCGACGAACCGCGAAGGCGGCACCAGGTAAAGCTCGCGTGCGATCTCGTGGGTCTCGGTCAACTCCATCGTCATGGTGGTTCCCGCCAGCATCTGGGGTCGTCGAGCCATCCAATCTCGGATGCCGCCCGTCCGCAACGACAACTGGGGTGAGGGGCACCTTCACCCCGACCGCCGGGACCGCTCCCTCACCCCAACCAGCGGGACAGGAAGGGCACCTTCACCCGAACTAGTGGTGTGAAGGTCCCCTTCATGTCGACGTCTGGGGGTTTGCGGGGGAGACTCACATATGCGGTCGTCTCGAGCAACGGCCGCGATGTCGATGTTGGCTCAGCACCGGGAGGCGAAGTGAAGAGCGTCTGGAAGGGCGTCATCTCGTTCGGGCTCGTCTCCATCCCGATCCGGCTGTACGCCGCCACCGAGGAGCGGGGGGTCGCGCTGCACCAGGTCCATGTGAAGGACGGTGGCCGCATCCGGTACCGGCGCTTTTGCACCGCCGATGGGGACGAGGTGCCGTTCGAGGACATCGTCAGGGGCTATGAGCTGCCGACCGGCGAGGTTGTCGTCCTCACCGACGAGGATTTTGCCGAACTCCCACTGTCGTCGAGCCGGGCGATCGACGTGCTGAGCTTTGTCGACGCGGATTCTCTCGATCCCGTCCAATTCTCCCGCAGCTATTACTGCGAGCCGGCCGATCCCGATGCCAAGCCCTACATCCTTCTGCGCGACGCTCTTGACCGCGCCGGCAAGGTCGCGATGGTCAAGGTGGCCCTGCGGCAGCGCGAGTCCCTCGCCGTGCTGCGGCCTCGCAACGGTGTCCTCGTCCTCCAGCTCATGCTGTGGCCCGACGAGGTCCGCGTGCCGCGATTCCCCTTCCTCAACGAAGACGTCTGGCCGCGGCCGCAAGAGCAGCAGATGGCCGGCGCCTACGTGGACGCGATGACCGGCGAGGTGGAACAGGACGAGCTGGTGGACCGCTATCGGGTGGCGCTCGAGCAGCTCGTCGAGGCGAAGATCACCGGCCATAAGGTGGAGCAGCCGCCGGGTCCGGTGCAGGCGGGTGGAGTCGACCTGATGGAGGCGCTGCGGCGAAGCGTGGAGGAGGCGAAAGAGGCCCGCGGCGAGAAGGATCGTGGCAGGCGCAGCCCGGCGGGCAAGCGCGCCGTCGCGACAGCGACCCAACGGAAGACCACGGCGAGAAAGACCAGCCGCCCGCAGGCAGGCAAGAAGGCAGCGGCACAAAAGACGAGCGCGAAGAAGACAAGCGCGAAGAAGACCACCAGCCGGCGATAACGGCGCAATCGTTTGGCCAAAACCGCAGCTCGGAGGGACAATTGGTGGAGTAGTCGCTTCGCCGGATGGGGTGATCTGCGATGCGATGGTTGATCGGTGCCATCTATGGCCCGCTGGTGGCTCTGGTTTGGATTGAAGCGGGCGTGGCAAACGCGCTCCTCATCCTCGCCTGCATTCTCTTCCTCGTGATTGTGCTTCGTGTCGACGTCATGAGCGAGTGGATCCAGGGATGGCCGAGCTGGTTCGCCGGCAGGCGGCGTACCGCCTCCAATCCGACGTCCAGCCACTGACGAGCGCTCCGCCGACGATCGGTCGGGGCGGGCCGCGAGGCCGTCTCCTCGCGGCGTTGCTGCGTGATTACCGCGCGCGATTACTCCGCGCCCGGTCGAGCACCCGCTTCGCGCGCTCGAGGTCGCGCTCGGCACGATTGAGGTCGCGGCGAGTCTGGTTGGCCGCGCGGTCCGCGGTACGGATCTCCCCCTCCAACTCCTGAAGCCGAGCCCGGAGATCGTCGTACTCCCGTCGCAGCCGCGCCCGCTCCTCATCGACCCGCTGTGCATCGGCGAGTGCCTCATCGTGGCGGCCCGCCGCCAGATCGACTTCGGCGGCCAACTCCTCCACATCCGGCCCTGCAGTCCGCCCGCGAGCGGGAATGGCGCCTGGTTCGTGGCCGCTGGCCGCTTCCTCCGCCTCGCGTGCCTTCTCGGTGCCAGGCGTCAGCGGCTCGGCCTCCTCTTCGGCTTCATCTGCCGGCACCAACCGCAGGGCTGGCACCGGGCCCAGACCGGCGTAGTGGACCGGCCGGTCCAGGCGCCCTGCCAGGACCGCCTCGGCGACGTCGGGCTCAGCTAGTGCGCCGGCAAGGGTCGATTCCACATCCAGGGCGATCGCACTGGACATTGTCTGGCCGTGTTCGGCGAGCGCTGCGCCGGCGGCCGCGACCAGGGCCATGACGTAGCCGTGCCGTGCCTCACCCAGCGATCGGAGCTCGTCCCGGCGGCCCAGGCGCTGGGCTTTGCCCAAGCGAGGACCAAGCTCGATCAGCGCCCTGAGGGTGTCCCCGGCCCGCCGGGAGAGCAGGTTGACCGCCCAGGCGCTCACCGTGGGCTTTCGCAGCCGCTTGATGTCGGCCGCCAGCTTTGTCTCACCCGAAGCCTTCGCCGCTGCCGCGGCTGCATCGCGTGAGGCGATGAACTGATCCGGCGGCAGCGCGTAAAGCCTGTCGACAGCCTCATCGATGTCCTGGGGCGCTTCGCCTGCCACGGGCCAAGTCTTCCAGCAGAGTTCCTTGATCAGGAAGCTCTGGTATCAAGGACGGCATGACCGTTCGGGAGATCCGTGTGTTCGGCGACCCGGTGCTGCGTACGCCGGCCGATCCGGTGCGTGACTTCTCCGTGCGCCTGCAGGCACTCCTCGCGGACTTGTTCGACACGCTGAGCGTGCCGGGTCGGGTCGGTCTCGCGGCACCACAGATCGGCGTTTCGCTGCGGGTCTTCGTCTATGACGTCGACGGTGACCGCGGGCACTTCGTCAACCCGACGCTCGTGAGCGCCAGTGGCGAGCAGCTGGACGAGGAGGGCTGCCTTTCTGTGCCCGGGCTCCAGTACCCGACGTCGCGTGCGGCCGACGTGGTGGTCTCGGGGTACGACATGAACGGCGAGCCGATGACGGTCGAGGCGACGGGCCTGCTCGCCCGGTGCCTGCAGCATGAGACGGATCACCTGGACGGCACTCTCTATCTCGACCGGCTGGACCGGGACCTTCGCCGGCAGGCGCTGCGCGCGATCCGCGAGTCGGCCTGGCGCTCGGCCGCCGGCTGACCATTCTGAGCGGCGAGCGCGCGGACGCTAGGAGAGCGGGAGACGGCCGCGGGTCTCGACGACCCTTGTCGCCAGATCGACGAGGCGCACGTGCGAGCGCTGTGAGGCGGCTAGGAGCCTCCTGAAGGCAGTGTTCTCGTCGCAGCCGAGAGTCTGCATGATCATTCCCTTGGCCTGGTCGACGATCGCTCGCGACTCGACCGACTCGGAGAGCTGCGCGGCCGTGCGCTGCGCGGTGTCGTACTTCGAGAGGTTCGCAACGATCGCTTGGCCCTGTCTGGCCAGCAGGGCCGCCAGCGAATAGGAGTCGGGATCGAACACCCGTGGCCGGACGGCATAGAGGGTCAGGGTGACACTGGACTCGGGGAAGGCCTCGAACTTCGTCAGCGTCGAGCGGACACCGGCACGCAACGCGACGGCGGCGTACCGCGGCCATCGCGCCTCGGTGAGCATGTCGGGACAGTAGACAGTCGCCTCGCCCCGCTGGAAAGCCTCGATCGACGGACCCTCGGCGAGAGCGATCTGTGCCTCGATCAGGCGGACGACCGACGGATGGGTGCCGGTCTGCTCGTCTTGCTGGCCGTCCCGCCAGATCGTCATCGTGGCGGCACTGCAGCCGCCGACGAGTCGCATGGCGAGTTCGGAGGTCAGGTGCATTGCCCTGGTCGCCGAACCACCGCCTATGCGGGCGAGTTCGGCGATGTCATGGGCGAGAAAATCATCGATCATATGTTTGCCTCGAATCGAGGCTAGCCGCAAAACCCAACGGCAGTAACAATGTTGCTCGCTCCTAGTGGCACCGACACTGGCATCAGGGGCACACCGCGCAGGCAGCAGGACACCACGGCGTGAAGGTGGGCGCAGGTGCAGGAGTCAGTGGATTCGGCCTGGCTCGATCGCGAGGTCGAGGAGGCACGCGGGCGGTTCGCCGAGCTGCGGCGTGCCCTCGCTGTTCCAGGCGTTGAGTACCAAGCCCTGCTCGAGGCGGCTTTCGCCGAACTCGAACTCGCCGAGGAGACCCTCGCCGCGGCCCAGGCCGTGCTCGCCGAGCGCTCCGGTCGCCCGGCGGCGCCGGACTCGGAGCGGCGTCTGCTTCGCAGTGTCTTCCAGGAGCTTCCCGTCGCGGTGTTCCTCCTGGACCGCGATGGAACTGTCCGCCGGGCGAACCGCCAGGCCGGGCTCCTGCTCGGCACGTCTCCCGGTTATGCGACGGGACGGCCGCTCGCGATGTTCGTCGAGCTGCGCCGCCGGGCGGCCTTCCGTACCCATGTAACAGGGGTGGCGAGGACCGGCAAGCCCCGCACGCTTCGGACCCAGCTGCTGGGCGAGCCGCCGACCGAGGTCGTACTCACGCTCTCCCGGTTGGACATCAGGGGGGATGTTGCCCCGCTCGTGGTCGCAGTCGCAGGCCCGCTGGCGAACGCTCGCTCGCCCCAGCCGCCGACGAGCCTCCCGGTCGTGTCAGACGCCGACCGAGCGATCGCGGCGGCGACCGTGCGGCTGGACGTGCTGTCGAGCGCGACCAGGCAGCTGCTCGCCGATGACTCGTTCAGCGAGGCCGTTGCGATCCGGCGCTGCGCGCGGTTGGTGTCGGACAATATTGCCGATTGGGTCCTTGTCGATGTGGCGCGTGATGGTGTCCTCCATCGGCAGGCTGTCTTCGGACCGGACACCGAACGCGCGCGGCAGGCGATCCGCCTCATCGAGCAGCTGGACCTCGCCCCGGACACGGCGCCGGCTCGGGTTCAGGCGTCGGCACAATCGCTGCTCGTCGCGCATACCGAGGACCCGGATGCGCTGGGCCATACCGATGACGGGGTGCTGGTCACCGCCTTGCTGCGGGCGCGGTCGCTCGCCATGGTGCCACTGCGCGACGATGAGCAGGTCTTTGGTGTCCTGACCGCCATCAGGACCCCTCGCAGGCCGTCCCTCGATCTGCTCGACCTCGCCCTCCTCGAGGAGCTCGGACTGCAGCTCGGCCTGGCGATCAGGTCCGACCGGCTGTTTCGCCGACGCTCGTCGGTCGCTGACGCGCTGCAGGCGAGCCTGCTTCCGCGTACCCTCCCGACCGTTCCGCGCGCCGAGCTCGCCGCCGCCTATCTCGCCGCGACACGTGGGATCGAGGTGGGCGGGGACTTCTACGACGTCTTCGAGAGCCAGGGCGGCTGGAGCCTGGTGCTTGGCGATGTCTGCGGCAAGGGGGAGGAGGCGGCCGCATTCACGGCGGCGGCACGGCATGCGATCCGGCTGCTGGGTCACTGGAACCCCAAGCCAAGCGAAGTGCTCCTGCAATCGAACGAGTGGCTGCTTTCCCAGCCGGAGTCCGACCGGTTCGTCACGGCCGTTCTCGTCCACCTGGAGCAGCATGGTCGGGCCATGTCGGCGGTCGCCGCCACGGCGGGGCATCCACCGCTGGTCGTGATCCGCGCAGATGGCACCATCCACACCGCTGCAGGCGGCGGGCTGCCGATCGGGCTCTTCGAGGATGCCGAGCCTGCGGTCGAGGAGTTCGAGTTCGAGCCGGGTGACACGCTCCTCCTCTACTCCGACGGCGTGCTCGATGCGACATCGCCCGACGGTGAGCTCTTCGGCCCGGAACGGCTAGCTGACACCGCCCTGATGTTCGCCGATGAACCGATCGGGCTGCTCGTCGCGGGGATCGAATCCGTGCTCGCCGATTTCACCCGCGGCGACCTGCGCGACGACGTCTCAATCCTCGGTTTGCGGGTTCGGGGGCGCTCCTCGCGCGGGTGATACGCCCTATTTACGTAGATTCTTCGCGACAGACGAGCAGAGAAGCCCTCGCCACCGGTTTCGGGAAGCCCTTCCCTGGAAATGCGAAGAGGCGGTGCCTAAGACGCAGGCACATCAACGACCGCGCGGCTCGCCGCGCACGGTTCGGAGGTGTGCATGCGCGTCTTGGGCATCAATGCGATCTTCCACGATGCATCGGCAGCTTTGGTCGCAGACGGCCAGATCGTCGCTGCTGCGGAGGAAGAGCGCTTCAGCCGGCGTATGTACGGCATCCGGCGTGAGCCGTTCACGGCGTGGGAGCGGGAGCGAACCGCTCGGTGGTGCGATTTCGCGGTCCTCAGGCCTCCGTCAAAGGACCTCGGACACGGCGACCTAGACGCGGTTGCCTGCTCGTACCATCCCGTGCTCACGCATCCGGCGGCCGAGCTCCGGCTCCACGACCCGCGTGGTCATCTTCGAACGACCTACGCCAGGCATGCGCGTTCGTTTCGGCCAACGCACTGCGCGGGCTCGGTCCCGCGCTCGTGCGCCGCGCCCCCGGCCATGCCTCGCACGACGCTGCTGCCGGTCTCCTGCGCCGTTCCGGAAAGGCTGCCCGCTAGGCGGCGTTAGGCCGCTATTCGCTGGCTCGGTTCCTCGCACATTGGGACCGGGCATCTGAGGAGGGAACAAGATGAAGATCGCCATGGTCTCCGAGCAAGCGAGCCCGCTGGCTGCGATTGGTGGCGCTGACGCAGGCGGTCACAACGTGTACGTCGGCGCATTGGCCGGCGTGCTCGCCAAGGCGGGCCACAAAGTGACCGTTTACACCCGTCGGGACGCGCCCGACCAGCCGGACGAGGTGAGCGTTTCCTCTCGCTTCACCGTCAGGCATGTGTCGGCTGGACCCCCGAGGGATGTGCCCGGGGACGACCTGCTGCCGCACATGGGCGACCTCGGCGGTTACCTCGCCGATACCTGGTCCGCTCAGCCACCGGACGTCGTTCACGCCCACGACTGGATGAGCGGCCTCGCTGCGCTTGTCGGCACCCGCGACCTCGGATTGCCCGTCGTGCAGACCTTCCCTGCGCTGGGCGTCGTCGAGCGCCGTCAC
>DASYTV010000073.1:0-30258 GCA_036001885.1 Actinomycetes bacterium | reverse complement strand
GTCGAGCAGGCCCACCCGGCCCCGGCCGGCCTCGCCCAGCTCACCGGTGACGACGGGATAGCGGGCGTTCGCCGACAGCGTGTCGCCGAACCGGCGGGCGGCCATCGTCGCGAGCGGCGACGAGCCCCAGACCACCGGAACGGTGCCGGCCAGCGCCAGGGCCATCCCCTTCGCCGGGTTGACGAAACTCTCCGCGGTGGGCCGGCAGCGGTCGGCGTCGGCGTCCAGCCGGGACGCGGTCTCCGCCAGGTCGGCCTCGGTGATCTTCACGAGGCCCAGCGCCCGCGCCGCCAGCAGCACCGGCACGGTCAGCGACCAAAGGCTGGCCCGGGCCGGTGCCCTTCGCGGCACCGGCACGAACGGCGCCCTGGCCCGCTCGGCGACCGACTGCAGCGGTGAGTCGGGCGCGCCGATCGCCACCAGCCGGGCACCCCGGCGGGCAGCGGCGTCGGCCGCGGCGAGCGCCTCCGGTGAACGGCCGCTGGCCGACACTGCGATGACCACATCTGCCGCGCCGACCCAGCCCGGTACGCCCGAATGCCGGTGCGCCAGCACAGGCACAGGACAGCGGGGGCCGGCGACAGTCGCCAGCACGTCGCCACTACGCGCGGCGGTTCCCGCGCCGGCGATGACGATCGCACGCGGCCGGCCCTCGTCGGCGAGCTGGCTCAGGTCGCACTCGGCCGTCAGCGCGGTCGCCTCACGCACCTGCGCACCCGCGCTGGCGGTCGCCCGCATCATGCCGCCGGGGTCGTTGGCTGCCAGCGCGGCGACGTCATCGAGCAGCGCCTCGTCGAGATCGCGATGCCCGCGTACGCCCGCGGAGCCGTCTATGGGGGCACCCATCGCCTCAGATCACCTCATCCAGCAGGAGAACCGGCAGCCCGTCGCGGACTGGATAGACCCGCCCGCAGGACGTGCAGGTCAGCGTCTGCGCCTCGGGGTCGTAGGTGAGCGAGGCGTGATCGGGCGCCGGGCAGGCCAGCACCTCCAGAAGCTGCGGATCCAACACTTGCGAAGTGGCCGGAGTGCTGTCGGTAGACATGGGCTGAGCCTACCCGCGCACGATCGCGAGGACTTCGTCGCGCAGCTCGGCGACGCGCCCGGCGGTGGGCGCCTCGATGTTGAGCCGCAGCAGCGGTTCGGTGTTGGAGGGCCGCAGGTTGATCCAGGACCCGTCGTCGAAGGTCACCGTCAGCCCGTCCAGCTCGTCCTGATCTTGGCTGGCGAACGCCGCCTTGACCTCGTCGAGCTTGGCGTGCTGGTCGGTCACAGTGGAGTTGATCTCGCCGGAGGAGGCGTAGCGCTCGAACTCCGCGGCCAGCTCGGCCAGCGGCCGGTCCTGCTCGCCGAGGGCGGCCAGCACATGCATCGCGGCCAGCATGCCGGTGTCCGCTCCCCAGAAGTCGCGGAAGTAGTAGTGCGCCGAGTGATCGCCGCCGAAGATGGCCCCGGTCTTCGCCATCTCAGCCTTGATGAAGGAATGACCGACTCTGGTTCGCATTGGGGCGCCGCCGTGCTCGCGAACGATCTCTGGCACGGCCCTGGATGTGATCAGATTGTGGATGATTGTCGCGCCCGGCTCCTTGGCTAGCTCCCGTACGGCGACGAGTGCGGTGATCGTCGACGGTGAGACCGAGGCGCCGCGCTCGTCCACCACCCAGCACCGATCCGCATCGCCGTCGAAGGCGAGGCCGATATCGGCTCCTTCAGCACGCACCGCGCGTTGGAGGTCCACCAGGTTGGCCGGATCGATGGGATTCGCCTCGTGGTTGGGGAAGTTCCCGTCCAGCTCGAAGAAGAGCGGTACGACATCGAGGGGGAGCCCGTCGAGCACGACCGGGACCGTGTGGCCGGCCATCCCGTTGCCGGCGTCGACCACGACCGTGAGCCGCCTGATCTTGGAGAGGTCGACAAGCCCCTTGAGGTAGTCCGCATATGGATGCAGCAGATCCCGCTCCTCGACCGAGCCTTGAGGGCCGTCCCCCGGAGCAACACCCTCCTCCGCGAGACGGCGGATGTCTGCCAGGCCGGTGTCCTGGCCCACCGGCCGGGCACCGGCCCAGCAAAGCTTGATGCCGTTGTAGCGGGCCGGATTGTGGCTCGCGGTGAACATCGCGGCGGGTACGTCGAGAGAGCCGCTGGCGAAGTAGACCTGATCGGTCGACGCCAAGCCGATGTCCACCACGTTGGCGCCTTGGGCGTTCGCGCCGGCCGCGAACGCCGCCGCGAGCTCTGGCGAGGACGGTCGCATGTCACGGCCGACGGCGACCTCCGCGGCGGCGGTCACTCGGGCAAAGGCGGCACCGACGGCCTCGGCCACCCCCGTATCGAGCTGATCGGGGACCACGCCGCGGATGTCGTAGGCCTTGACGATTTGGGAGAGGTCAGGCACGGCCCAGACCATACCCGGGTCAGCGGCACCTCGCTCGCCACCGAGATCACGCGCCGGGATCAGGTGGGGTCGCGGAGCAAGCGCAAGCGTGCCCGCCGGCTGCTCACATCGTCCTCCGGCTCAGGCGCCCACCCGGCCTCCCTGACGGCATTGGCCAGCGCCTCAAGATCATCGCTGCTCGGTACCTCGTCTGCGGGATCGATGGCCAACCGGACGATCTCCCAGCCACGTGGCGCCGTCAGCCGCTCGGAGTGATCGGCGCAGAGGTCATAACAGTGTGGCTCGGCGTGAGTAGCCAGCGGACCCAGGACTGCCGTGGACTCCGCGTAGACGTAAGTCAACGTGGCGACGGCGCCGTTGGCGCACGTGCTTCGTGAGCATCGTCGCAGTGGGCTCACGCTCTCTCCTCGGCTCCCCACCAACCTCCCACGAGGGTGGAAGCTACCCCCGCGCGGCCGTCGGGGCGAACATTGAGGCCAGCGGTTCAGATTTCGTGTCGCGAACGCGCCGCTGCGCCCGTCCCGAGCGCCCGCCGGAGACACGCCGAAGATCGTCATCTGGAGAGCCTCCCGCAGGGACCTGCCGGGCAGCTACCCTCAGCCGTAGGCACGGGAGGACTGGGGCGCGGGAGGAGGGACAGTGGCCGAGCAAATCACTCGGATCGCACGCACCCGTCGTGATCGCCACGGCCGGGGCTTGCGCGGCCCGCTGGCGCCACCTCAACTGCCGATCTCGCGCAGTCGCTCGGATCGATTCGACGACATGGTCCTGGACGCCGTAGAGCGCCTCGAGTCCCGCTGGGCCGAACAGCTCGATGGGGTCGAGTTTGCCGTCGAGGAGGTACCGCCGAACGACGCCGCGCTCTGGTCCGATGACCCGGTGCCCTTGTCGAAGCTTTTCCCCGCCGCCGGAGTGCTTCCGCCACGGGTGGTTCTCTACCGGCGTCCGGTCGAAGCGCGGGCTGCAGGCCGCGAAGAGCTGCGCGCCTTGGTGTACGACATCGTGGTCGAGGAAGTGGCCGAGCTGTTCGGGCTCGAACCGGACGCCGTCGACCCTCATTACGCAGGCGGCGAGGACGCCGAGGACTGAGGCAGCGGTATCGGCCTCCTTCCCCGCCAAGCGTCAGTTTCCGACCTCGGCCGGGCGCAGCCCCGCGGACAGATCGTTGACCACCGTGGGCACCAGCGTGCTCGTGCGGCTCGGTGGCAAGGGCTCGATGGTGAGCATGTCGCCGCCGTCCGCCTTGCGGGTCATCACGCGAGATCCGTACAACGGCGCAGACCCGGGCTGCGGCGTGACCACCACGGCGGCGGCCTTTCCGATGCCCTTGAGAGATACCTCCACCGTCGTGCCCGCCCTGACGGCGACGTTCCGCAGCTCCTTTGGTGACTTGCCCTTGGTCAGCAGGGTTAGAGTCGCCTTCGCATCGCCGGTCGGGGCGGTGAACAGCAGCGTGCTCGCGTAGCCATCGGCCGTGCGGACGTCGGCAGCCACCGACGGGCCGGTGAGAGGCTCGGCCATGGGGACGTACCCGTAATCGACCTTGCCCGAGGCTGTCGCCACTCGCACGGCCGCGAGGACCGGCTCGTCCGCCTGCACGATGACGGAAAAGTCTTCCCGCTGTGCCGCGTCGGCGAGATCCAGCTTCACAACCTTGCCGCCGTCAAGCGCGACGCTGTCGATCGAGCCCTTCTCTGTGGCTGGCGTGAAGGTCCCGTTCGGACCGGCCAGCGACAGCCGGACGAGTGCCCCGCCCTGTTCGGGTGTGAACAGGTAGAGCGACCGCTCGCCCTTTCCGCCAGGAATTCCCGGGATCACTGCCGCGGTCGCTGGTTTGTCCATCGGAGCAAGCCAATCGATTCCCGCGCCGACGCCTCGCCGCTGCTGCGCATCCAGCAGGCCCGCCGCTATCCGGCCGACCCGGACCGAGACATGGACTGCGACCGCCGACCGTGGCTGCTTCCCGGCCTCGGATGCCAAGGTCGTAAGACTGATCGGCGTTCGCGCCGTGGCGGCCTCGATGACCAGTCCGCGATGAGCGACGATCGTCGGCGTGGTGATCGGGCCGGCCTCGCTGTACAGGTCGATGTCCAACTGCGCCGGGGCGCTCTCGGGGTTCACGAGATAGAGTTCCGCGTCCCTATTGATGTCGGCGGCGGTACCAAGGAACCAGAACTCAGTCCCTGGCTCTGGACACGTTTGGCTGGCCAGGCCGCGTCGCTGGCCCTGGCCGTCGGTGCCCTTGTCGAAGTCCAGGTACGTCGTCGCGGCCACGGTGAACCCAGGTGCGAGCGAGCCGGTGGCTACCGCCGAGAAGGCGCTCGACTGCTTCGAGGCCGGCCGCTTCACGTCTACCGACGCAGTGCTGCCTGCCTTCACCAGGCTGATCGCCGCACCCTTCGCTTGGCCGAACCTGGTGACCTCGGCGATCGCCGTCTCCTTGGCGCCCGCCTCCTTGTCGGCGCTAGCAGCTTGCTCGGTGCCGGCCGAGACGGGTGGGATCGCGGCGGAGACCCTGGATGTGTTGATCGCGACGTTCTCCGACTCGGCGTACGGGCAGACCGCGTCAGCGGCGGTCACCGGAACCCGCGTTCCGACGGGGACGGTCGGCGTGCTTGGCGCGCCAAGCACCTCGGTCGCGCCGACACAGCCGGCGACGACGGCAGTCACGGCAAGCAGGCTGCGCGCGGTGCGGCTCACGATGGGCTCCGGCGTGGGTCGGCGCCGTCGTCCTCGGCGGGCTTGCCGGCGTGCCGGCCACTGCGGCGCACCCGGGCAATGTGGCCCGTGTCGGGCTCGTAGGACACGCCCTGGACCGGGCCGGGGGGGCCGTAGCCGTCGTCGCTCGGCGGCTGGGCCTGACCGGGGACTACCTCCTGCGGCTCGTAGGGTCCGACCGTTGGATCGAGGTAGGTGGCCTGTGGCTCGCCATAGCCGTAGCCGCCGGGCGGCGTATAGCCGTCGTCAACCGGGCCGCCGTATGGGTAGGGCTCATCCCTGACGACTTCGTAGCTGGCGGTCACGGCGTCCGGCGCGGCCTGCGCTGGTAGGGCCGGATCACCTGCGGAGTCGTACGGATCGTAACCCGCGTCGGGCGGGGAGGCGGCCGGCGGCGGGGACGAACCGGGGTCGGCATAGCCCCGCTGCCAGGCCGCCGCCGGATCGTAATCCAGGGGACCCGGCTCCGGATGGACGTAAGCCGGCTGCTCACCTGTCGAATAGGTCGGCTGTGCCGGCACCTGCTGGCCGTAGGGCGGCGACTGTACACCGCCGAATGCGTCCTGGCCGTCGCTGAGCTGCTCGTAAGGGATCTGCTCATAGGGCACGTCGCGGTAGACGTGCTCGTCGGCCCCCGCGTGGTACACCTCGAGCTCGGCGTCTGCCACGGTCGGCTCGAGGTGACGCGGCTCGGGGTAGCCGGGCTCGGGGAAGCCGGGCTCGGGGTAGTCAGGTTCGGCGTAGGCCGGTTCACCCAGCCAGGGCGGCGGGGCTCCCGGCGCCGGCGCGTACTCCGGCTCCTCAGGCAGGCCTGCGCGGACCCGGCGACGCCGCTCCACCTCCACGGTCTCGTCCACGGCGAGGATCTCACCAGCACGGCGCCCGCCGGGCAGCGCCAACACGATCACGACGGCGATCGCTAGGCCCTGAACGAGCAACCACCGGTTACGGGAGGAACTGTGATGCGTGAGCTCGAGCTGCCCACCCTCTGGGGGAAGGACGAACGCCTGCGCCCAGCCGTTGTAGACCACCCGCTTGAGGGGGTGACCGTCCAGCGTGGCCCGCCAGCCTGAGTCGGCGTCCTCGGCGAGGACGAGCTGGCGCCCCGCCGGGCCTGCCGGTACGGACGTTGCGGCACCGACCTCGGCCGACGGCACCGTCACCGCCTTCGCCGCCTCCGGTGCCGCCTTCGCGGCCAGCAGGGTATCGCCGCTGGGTTGCGGCGGGATTATGCGCAGCCGCGCCGAGGGGGCGTCGATCCGCCACAGCGCGTTGCCCTCAGTGACACTTATCCGGCTCAGGCCTGGCACCCCGTCGAGGGTGCGGACGAGATCCCCGTCGATGGGGCTCGTCAGCAGGACGTACCGGATCGCGTAGTCGGCGAGCTGGTCGACCTCGTCCTGCCCGCGCCCGGTGATGATTTGGGTGACGATCTGGTCCAGCCCGGCGTAGGTCCCACGCCGCGGCGCGGTCTCGGCGTCACCGAGGCGCGGGCCGACGTCGCGCAGGAGGGAATAGGCCAGCAACCCGTTGGTCCGCGGCCGAAGCACGAGCGTCCGCGGTCTGTCGCTGGTCTGTCCGTCCATAGCGATGAATTGAGGCAGGACGACCGGGTTGCGCCGCTCCACCGGGTCGTCGGCGCCGAAGCGGATCCACCACAGACCAGCGACCGCTGGGGCGATGACAGCCAGCACAGTGACGCCCACGCTCAGCGGCTGCTGCCAGCCGAAACTGGTCGCGGCGATGCGGTCGCGGGCTCCCTCGGCGCCGATGAGGGCGGCGAGCAGCAGGCCCGCCCCCATCACCACGGTGGCGAAGCCGGGCCAGGCGGGTACGGCGGTGATGAGCGTGGGCCCGGTGACATGGACCCGGCTCATGAACAAGCCGACGACGAGACCAGCGAGTGTGAGTGTCCAGCCGGCGGTCACGATGCCGCGCCGCTCGCTGCGCAGCAGAGCGGCGAATCCGGCGAGTAGGACACCGGCGCTGATCCATACCGGGTACATCGCCGGGCCGCCCGGGTGCAGGAGGAGCAGCGCGAGCGGGCTGACATCGGTGTCGGACAGCCCAGGGCCCGGCAGGCCCGCCTCGAGGAAGATCAATGAAGGCTGCCTGAACAGAGCGATCGACCATGGCAACAGCACGAAGACAGGCGTCACCAATACCGCGACCAGCCGTAGCCGCGCGCCCCTGCTGCGCGCCCGCAGGACAACCGCGACGACCGCCAACGCCAGCGCAATCAGCCAGGCGACCGGAACGAATGCGGTGATGATGGCCAGTAAGAGGCCGGTCGCCCAGGCAGCCCGCCACGTGCCCGGCCGCCCGTCAAGGCCGAGCGTCCGTACGGCGCCGAGCCCGGCGATCGGGAGCAGGATCGCGCCGACCGTCGTTCCCAGGCGTCCGGTGGCGACCGCGCCGGTAACCGCGGGCAGCAATGCGTACGCACCTGCCGCCCACAGCCGAAGCAGCCGCGAAGCGACCACTTTCCGCGCAGCGAGATAGGCGGTCAGGCCGCAGAGCGGGACGGCGCCGACGACCAAGAGATCGACCGCGCGGGATGCGTTGCCGAACAGCACCGTGGACAAGGCCGCCATGACACCGATGTACGGCGTGGCGGTGGCGCCGCTGCCAACCCCGACGGGATGCCAGGAGCTGAAGTAGATCTGCCAAAGGTCCCTCGCATGGTCCGGCGCGGGCAGCAGGGCGCCGCCCATCAGGCGGCCACCGCCGACCAACTGCCTGGCCGCGAGCAGGGTGAGGACCGACAGACCGAACAGCAGGACGACGAGCGGCTGGCCCGTGATCCGCCGCATGATCGGGGTGTCGTCGCCCTCGAGGTCTTCCACGTCATCGGCCACCGGCCCGGCCTCTGGCGCCTGCCGGCCCGCGATGCGGTCTTTGCCGAGGTGGCTGTGCGGCAGCCGTTCTGCGACAGCGTCGATGATGTGCCGCAGCTGGCTTCCTCGGGGCGGGAAGAGCGTGCGTAGTTCCTTGGCCTTCACCGCGCGGCCACGATGGCGATCGAATCTGGCTCGGATCAGCCTGGGGAACCGGCCGACCACAGAGCCGAGCGCGAGCACCTCGTCGGCGGCGTACTCGGGGAGCTTCGCGACGAGATAGCCGAATGACCGCGCCAACGTGCCGAGCCCGAGCCGCACCAGGGCCAGCGGCACCCGGGCCAGCCGCATGTTGACGAGCAGGGCGTAGAGGGCGTGCGCCCGGTCAAGGTAATGCGTGCGGCCGACCCTTGTCGCAAGCCGGCGCTGCTCCCTGGCCGCGGCCTCGGCGTGATAGACAACGGCGTCGGTGTTGACGACGACCTGCCACCCGGCCTGGCTGACCCGCCAGCAGAAATCGAGGTCATCCCGCATAAAGGGCAAATGGCGGTCGAATCCGCGCAACGCTTCCCAGACGTCGCGCCGGATCAGCATGCCAGCGCTGCTCACCGCCAGCACCCGCCGCTGCCCGTCGTGCTGGCCCTGGTCCTCCTCGCCTCGATCCAGCCCGGTCTCGCGGCGTCCCGACGGCGCCACCGTCAGCCCGGCTTCGAGAATCTCCCGTGAGTTGTACCAGCCGAGGACCTTTGGTCCGACCACGCCGACGTCCGGGTTCTCATCGGCGAGCGCGAGCAGGTAGTGCAAGGCGTCCGTCGCGGGTTCGCAATCGTCGTGGATGATCCAGATCCATTCGACCGGCTCGTCCGGATGCCCCCGGACCTCGGGGGTCGGCAGGCCGCCGAATACCGCCCCAACGCCGAAGGCGACCGCCTGGCCGAAGCCTGCATCGCGCGGTCGAGTGATGACCCTGCCTTCACCGAGGCTCTGATTGAGGATGTCGACCGTGCCGTCCCGACTGCTGGTGTCGACGGCGACGATCCGCTGGATCGGTCGCTCCTGCGCCGCCAACGCGTCGATGACCCGACCGACCCAGCGTTCCCCGTCATGCGTGACGAGGACTGCTGTGACGTCGTGTCGTGCGTACGCGATGGTCTGGGGTGCCGAAGACATTGTCTGGCGACTCGAACCCATCTCGTGCGGCGTATCGGACGCGGCCTAATTCCCCGTCACCAGGCCGTGGCGTAACACCCTACGCGACTCGAAGGAAGGGGAAATGCCAGTCCGACATTCACCACGGACCGCTCATTCACGGTCACTTTGTGTTGGAAATTGCCGACTCAGGTGGGCTTGGGCGTTAGACAGCGCGCTTGCGCAGGCGTCGCCGCTCCCGCTCGGAGAGGCCACCCCAGATCCCGAATCGCTCGTCATTGGCGAGCGCATACTCCAGACACTCGGCCCGCACATCGCAAGAGAGGCAGACCTTCTTAGCCTCCCGGGTGGAACCGCCCTTCTCCGGAAAGAACGCCTCCGGATCTGTCTGTGCGCACAGTGCGCGCTCCTGCCAGCCGAGATCCTCTCCGGTGCCAGCGAGCAGGATGAACACCTTGCCCATGGCGACCTCCTCACCCCGTGATTCGCCCCCGTGCCCCGTCCCCGGCGACCCTCGGTGCCGGGTGGCGGAACTGCGCGATGGTGCGCGCAGTAAATGACACACATGGAATTACACGTCCGTAACGAGGAACCGTCAAGTCGACTTCGCTCTCAATGCGGGGAGCGGACACGATCGGGTCACCAAGGTGTTATCGGTCAGGTCTTGACTGCCCGTCAGCTCTCGTGCACGCTACGCGACCGACGCAACACGCGGTCATAACCTCGGTACCCGGCCGCTGCCTCCTCCCGGCCGGAGCCGAGCGGTGCCTGCGATGACTCGGGATCGCAGGCACCGCGGGGGCCGTTCTCTGCCCCCCGAGGGCGGCCTCGCCGGTGGCTCCGCGACGCCTGGCTCGACCGGGCTCGCGGAGCCACCGCCGCAGCAGGGAGACTGGCCGCCATGCAGATCGTCGTTCTCGCCGGTGGGATCGGGGCTGCGCGCTTCCTCATCGGACTGCGCGCCGCGGTGCCGGATGCAGACATCACCGTCATCGGGAACACCGGTGACGACATCACGCTGTTTGGCCTGCGAGTGTGCCCTGACCTGGACACCGTGATGTACACACTCGGCGGCGGTATCCACCAACAGCAAGGCTGGGGCCGTGCCGACGAGCGGTTCACGGTGCGGGACGAGCTGTGGGAGTACGGCGCCGAGCCGCGGTGGTTCACCCTCGGGGACCGCGACATCGCCACCCATATCGCGCGCACCCAGCTCCTCCAGGCAGGCCATCCACTGTCCGCGGTGACGTCGATGCTGTGCGAGCGGTGGCGGCCGGGGGTTCGGCTGCTTCCGATGAGCGACGAGCCCGTGGAGACACATGTGCTGATAGCGGATGAGGGCGCAGTCGCCGGCACTCGGCTCGTGCACTTCCAGGAGTACTGGGTGGGGTTGCAGGCGCGGCCGCAGGCGCTGGCGATCCGCGCGGTCGGCATCGAGGACGCGAAGCCGGCTCCTGGGGTCTTGGAGGCGATCGCGGCCGCGGAGGTCCTCATCCTCCCGCCGTCCAACCCGGTCGTGAGCGTCGGCACCATCCTTGCCGTGCCGGGAGTGCGGGACGCCGTGGCGGCCGCACAGGCACCGGTGGTGGGCCTCTCGCCGATCGTCGGCGGCGCACCCGTGCGCGGCATGGCCGACAAGGTCCTCGCGGCGATCGGCGTCGAGACAACGGCGACCGCGGTCGCGCTGCACTACGGCTCGGAGATTCTCGACGGATGGCTGGTGGACCAGGTCGACGCTGCCGCGGTCGAGGCGGTACAGGCGGCCGGAATCGCCTGCGTGGCCGTCCCGCTGATGATGAGCTCGGTTGCCGCGACGGCCGAGATGGCCAAGGCCGCGCTGGCGTTGGCAAACGAGGTGGGAGCGTGACCGAACGCATGGCGGCCGTTCTCGAGGTGCAGCCGGTCCACGGGCTTCCCGAGGTCAAGCCGGGCACCGATCTGGGTGCACTGCTCAGCGATACCTTGACCGACCTGCGGGATGGAGACGTCGTCGTCGTCACATCCAAGATCGTCTCGAAGGCTGAAGGCCGGGTCAGCCCAGGTGTGTCCAGGGACGATGCCATCGAGGCTGAGACCGTCCGGCTCGTCGCCGAGCGCGACTCGATGCGCATCGTCGAGACGAAGCATGGCCTCGTGCTCGCCGCGGCCGGCGTCGACGCCTCCAACGTCGTGCCCGGTTGGGTCGTCCTGCTGCCCGACGATCCTGACGCGTCGGCCCGCCGACTCCGCGCAACCATCGGCGAGCGTCTCGGTGTACGGATCGGCGTAGTCGTCTCGGACACGGTCGGGCGTCCGTGGCGCGCGGGCTTGGTGGACATCGCCGTCGGAGTAGCCGGCCTAACCCCGCTCGTCGACCTGCGCGGTCGGGTCGACAGCTACGGCAACCGGCTGTCCGCGACCATCCCGGCCATCGCCGACGAGGTCGCATCCGCAGCGGAGCTGGTCAAGGGAAAGCTCGCCGGCATCCCGGTCGCCGTCATCCGCGGCCTGGCTCACCTGGTGCTCGATGAGGACGGCCCTGGCGCCGCAGCCATGATCCGGCCGGTCGATGAGGATCTGTTCCGGCTAGGGACAGCAGAGGCCATGCGCGCGGCGGTGACCGCGCGCCGTACCGTCCGTGAATTCTCGACCGCTTCCGTCGACCACGCGGCAGTGCGCCGTGCGGTCGCCGCTGCCGTCACAGCGCCGGCCCCCCATCACACGACGCCGTGGCGTTTCGTCATGCTCGAGTCGGCCGGACGCCGGCAGCAGCTGCTCGACGCGATGCGCGAGGCGTGGGCCGCGGACTTGCGCGGGGACGGCTTCTCCGAGGAGTCGATCCAACGCCGGCTACGCCGCGGGGATGTGCTCAGGCGGGCGCCGTACCTCATCGTTCCCTGCCTCGTGAGCGACGGTGCGCATCCCTATCCGGACCCCCGCCGGGCCGCCGCCGAGCACGCCATGTTCCTGCTCGCGATGGGCGCGGGTATCGAGAACCTCCTCGTTGCGCTGGCCGCTGAAGGGCTCGGCTCGGCGTGGGTCTCCTCCACCCTCTTCTGCCAGGACGTGGTACGCCGCGAACTTGACCTGCCCGCCGACTGGGAGCCCATGGGCACCATCGCGGTCGGTCACGCTGCCGGCCCACCGCCCGAGCGCCCGCAGCGCGACCCCGCGGCCTTCATCCTCAGCCGTTGAGATCACATGGCACGGTAGTCACGCTGGGCGAACCGCGGCCCCCGACGCGGCGGACCAAGCCCGGCGAGCTCGATCATGCGAACGGCGCGATAGCGATGTCCCGCATAAGGCTCGAGCAGCTCCAGCATGCCGGCATCGTCCACCTTCCGTCCGGTCAGTGCCCAGCCCACCATCCCCGACAGATGGAAATCGCCGATGGAGACGGCGTCCGCGTCGCCGTGCGCACGCTGCCGTACCTCGGCTGAGGTCCACACGCCGACGCCGGGGATCAGGCGCAGCCGGCGCTCGGCCTCGGCCAGCCCTAGCCGAACGGTCTCCTCGAGCCGACCGGCGACCGCCGCGGCCGAACGGATCGCTCGCACTCTCCCACCGTCGACGCCCGCCCGATGCCACTCCCACGATGGAATCTGGACCCAGGTCCTCGGCGCCGGGATCACCCTCATCGCGCGCGGCATCACGTCCGGGCCCGGCGCAGGGTCGCCGAACCTCCACAGCAGCTCGCGCCAGGACCGCGACGCTTCCCTGCCGGTCACCTTCTGCTCCAAGATCGCCGGTACGAGCGACTCCATCACCAGTGCTGTTGTCGGCACCCGCCAGCCTCGATATCGCCTGGCCGACTGCCGCACGATCTCATGGCAGGGAACGAATCCGGCCGGATCGTCGTCTTCACCGAGCAGAGCTGGAAGTGATTCGACCAACCAGGCTGCGCCCGGTCCCCAAGCGGCGGCAGTGACCGCGGCGTCCGCCGGGCTGATGGCCAGCCGGACAGTGCCCGGACCATCAGGCGTGCGGCTGGCCCGCCAGATCGCGCCCTGCCGATCGGTCCGGTACGCCGGATCGCCACTGCCATGGCGCAACGATCCGAGCGTGGCGTGAAGGTCGACCGGTCGCCCCGGTCGCCAAGCACGAGTCAGTTCCGGCACGAACACGAGTCTGCACCGTCATTACCACGCAACACCGTGAAGTACGTAGACTCGCCCTCCCAGCCACCGATACGACCAGAGAGACCGCCGTGGCCAACAAGACGAAGAGGTCCGAGGCGAGAGACCGTCGCGCCAAGCTGGAAGAAATGCGGCGAGCGCAGAAGGCGAGCGAGCGCCGGAGGAATCTGATCTTCGTCGTGCTGACAGCGGTCGTCGCGCTGGGCATCATCGCCGCCGCCGTCGTTCCGATGATCAACAAGAGCCGGCAGAACAACAAGGCGCTGAGCGACTTCGGCGTGTCCGCCGCGGCGGCACAGTGCGACCCGGTCACCAACGACCCGGTCGACAGTGCCACACATGTCGGGCAGGGAACCGGCGGATCGACCGAGTCCATCACCCACGTCAACTACTCGACCGTCCCGCCGGTCGGCGGCAACCACTTCCTGACGCCGGTACCGATTGACCGGCATTTCTACACAGCCGAGGATCGCCCACCGATCGAGAACCTGGTCCACAACCTGGAGCACGGCTACACCATCCTCTGGTACGACGGCACGGTGACCGGCGACCAACTCACGACGCTCAAGGACCTGAGCAGCCGGGTACCGAAGGATTCCGACCGGAGGAAGTTCATCGTCTCGGCCTGGGACGAGAGCCGGGGCGCCTTCCCTGACGGCAAGCACATCGCGTTGTCGCACTGGAGCGCCAGTGGTGACGGCGCCGGACCCCACGGCCTTGGTCACCGCCAGCTCTGCGGGCAGGTCAGCGGCGAGACCGTCGACCAGTTCATGACCCAGTTCCCGTCCAGCGACGCGCCAGAGCCCAACGCGCCCTAGTGTCGCGCCGCCGATCAGTTCGGCACGTCGCTGGAGAACCGCACTGACCCGTCGGCGAGCACCGCGCCAGGCCATACGCGCATGCCGGCTCGCAGCTCGTTGCCGACGCCGACCCGCGCGCCGTCGCCGACGACAGCGCAATCCACGATCGTGTCGGCGCCGATCCTCGCGCCCGCGCCGATCGCCGAGCCAGAGACGGCGGCCCCAGGCCCGACGACGGCTCCGTCGAAGAGGACCGAGCCGTCCACTGAGGCGCCCGCCCGCACGACCGCGCCACGCCCTACGCAGGTCCCCGCGGCAACTCTGGCGCCGGTCTCCACTACTCCGCCAGGCAGCACGAGGACCTCCCCCTCGACATGCGGTATCGCGGGCGATCGCACCCGACCTAGGACGAGATCGGCGCTCGCCTTGACGAAGGCCGCGGGCGTTCCGACATCGAGCCAGTAGCCGTCATCGAGATGTCCGACAACCCGCCGCCCCGCCGCCAGGAGCTCTGGGAAGGTATGCCGTTCGACCGAGACGGCCTGGCCCGCGGGGATCTCGTCGATAACGCAGCGGCGGAAGACGTAGCAGCCTGCGTTGACCTGGTCGCTGATGGGACTGGGCATCTTTTCGAGGAACGCGCTCACCCGGCTGTAGGGGTCGGTCGGCACGCAGCCGTAGGCACGCGCGTCCTCGACCCTGGTCAGATGCAGCGTCACGTCCGCGTCAGCCTCATCATGCAGCGCAAGCTGCGCCTTGAGCGAATGCTCGGAGAGGATGTCGCTGTTCAGCACGAGCACTGGGTCCTCCGGGCCGCTGCGCAGCCAGCCGAGGACATTGCGAATGCCGCCGCCGGTACCGAGCGGCTCCTCCTCCGTCACGTAGTCGATCGCCAAGCCGAGTGAACTGCCGTCGCCGTAGTAATCGACGAACGCATGAGGGCGGAAGGCCATGGCCATCACGACGTGGTCGACTCCCGCTTCCTTGAGGCGGGCGAGCTGGTGAGTGAGGAAAGGCACCCCGGCGCACGGCAGCATCGGCTTTGGCGTGTTCACCGTGAGCGGGCGCAGCCTCGTTCCCTTACCGCCGACCAGCACGATCGCTTCGGTCATCTGGCTACCGATCCCCTCTCACTGACGACCCCAACCTGACACGTACCTTCCGCTAGACGCATTCCAGCAGCCGGCCGAGGCCGTCCTATCGACGGCCCCCTGCCGGGGGGCGGCGCCGGCGGATTCCATCGATCGGACTCAGCAGTGGCGGGTCAGCCGCCACCGACCGCCCGTGAGTACGAAGCCATGTGGGCCTCGGCCGAGGCGGCCCAGGTGAACTCTCGAGCGCGCGCGTGGCCGGCAGCGCCCAGGGCTCGCCTCGCCTCGTCATCGGCGAGCAGTCGGCGCAGTCCTTCGGCGATGCTCGCGGCGTCGGGCTCGGTGTAGGCGACGGCGTCCCCACCGACCTCGGGCAAGGAGAGCCGTCGTGCCGTCAGCACCGTGGCGCCACAGGCCATCGCCTCGAGGACCGGCAACCCGAAGCCTTCGGCCTGGCTGGGATAGGCGACGACGAGTGCTCCCCCGAGGTAGCCGGGCAGATCGCTCACGCGCAGGTAGCCGGGCCTCACGACGCGCAGGTGAGAGGGAACCTCCGCCACCGCACGGTCGACGTCACCATCCCAGCCGGTGGACCCGGCCAACACGAGGGCCGGTGGCTGGTCGAGGTCTTGCACGGCTGCAGCCCAGCCGTGGACGAGCTCGGGGACATTCTTCCTGGGTGCGATCTCGCCGAGGAACGCGACGTATGGCAGCCCGTGCAGGCCTAGCCTTTCGCTGACCCGGCGTCTCTCCTGCTCTGAAGGCAGGTGGAACTGCTCGGTGTCAACGCCGTGATAGGCGACGTCGATGATGGACGGATCGGCGTCGAGCAGCAAGACAAGCTCGTCCCTGGTGGCCTTCGAGGGCACGATCACCCGCGCCGCGCGATGGATCGCTGTCTTGGTGGCGGAGCGGTAGAAGCCGGCCTTCACCGGGCTGTGGATCTCCGGCATCGAGAACACCGAGACATCGTGGATGGTCACAACGACCGGCCGGCCAGGTCGCAGCGGCACCGAGTAATAGGGGGCGTGAATAACGTCTGCGCCCACTTGCTGGGCGACCAAGGGGAGCGATGCCTGCTCCCAGGCCAGGCGCGCAGGCCGGTGGGAGATCGCGGCCGGACCCGGCACGATCCTCGCCTGCGGAGCGATCCGCCCGTAACGCTCCGCATCGGTGCGCTGACAGACGATAGCGAGATCGGCTCCGGCGGAAGCCAATGCGGCGAGAAGGCCGTCGACGTACCGCCCAACACCGCCGCGGTCGGCGGGAACGGCGGTCGCGTCGACGAGCACACGGGGCGCCACGATTAACGGCTCCTCGGATCTAGAGGCCCTTCGACCTCAGCTCGACCAACTGCGACGAACGGCAAGCCTACGCCGTCATGATGAGCGCAGCACCGCATGTCCACAGCAAGACGATGTCAATCCGGTTGACGGCGGCGCGCATAGGCGATTGCGGCGGCCGCTGCTGCGAGCAAATCACCGAAGGTCATGAGCAACCGGGAGACCAGAGCGGCAACGATGGCCTCGCCGCGGTCGAGAACGGGGGTGAGGAGTGCCACCAGGGCCACCTCCCGCGCGCCGGCGCCGGCGGGAGCGAACACGACCAGCAGTCCCGCGATCCAGGCGAGGGCGAAACTGCCGATGGAGAGCAGGATGGCTCGGCCGATGCCAACGCCCAGGTCAGCAACGAGAGCCGCCAGCTGCAGCCCGAAGAACGTCCAGGCCACCAGCGCATAGCCGAACGCGGCGCCAAGCCCGCGCCAGGTCAAGGGACGCTCTGGCGGTTCCCTACGAGTCAGCCGGAAGATGAGCGCGAGCGCCGGATTGAGCAGCCGCGGATGGAGAGCAGCTGCGATCACCGGGGCGAGCAGGAAGAGCCATCGGTAGTGAGCCGCGGCGTCGCCGGCTGCGAGGGGAAGCGTGGCGGCGGCCGCGGCCAACCCCGCCACAAAGACAACCAGGACGGTGATCACGTAGGCCGCGCCGGAACGCCGGCGCGGCACTCCACGGTCCCGCGCCATTTCCATCTGGGCCAACATCGGCCACACCGAGCCGGGGATGTACTTCCCGAGCTGTGCGACGAAGAAGATCCGCGCCGCGGTGCCGAATGGGAGCGGTGAGCCGAGGTCGGCGAGAATGGCGCGCCAGATGAGGACCGAGGTCACAAGCCCCGCGAAGACGGCGCACAAGGACAAGACCAATGACACCGGACCCAGCCGGCCGATGCTGTCGTGAACCTCGGGCCATTGCTTGGCGACCGCTATCGCTCCCAAGGTGACGACCGCGACGATGAACATCGTCCGGACCGCTCGCCGCAGCAGGTCACGGTTGCGACTCGCAGGCTCGACCGCGGCCAGCCGTCGCAGGGCTTGTACGCGTGCGCGGGGTGAGCCGTCGGGCGGCTGTACGGGCGACACCTGGTCGGGACGCCGGGTCTGCCGGCCCTGCGGGCTCACCACGGAGCAACCGTACGCCAGGCCGCGTTCACCGTTTGGTCTCGCTGACGGCCAGCAGTACCGCACCGGTGGCGATGTGCAGCAGGTTGTCCGCCTGGTTGAGCGCGAGCACGTCAGCCTGCGACCCGCCGGCCAGAACAAGACCCACCAGACCGACGGCGACCAGGATCCCGCCGGCCATCGTGTTGGCAAACCTCGCCCACAGCAGGGGGTGGCGTGCACCTTCGATCAGCAGCGCGCCGAGTCCGAGGTGCAACAGGCTCTGCATCGGGTTGAGCCCGAAGACAAGCAGCGACTGGCCATGAGGGTCGGCAAAGCCGACATCATGAGTGACGACGAGACCGACGATTCCTAGGGCCAAGAAGCTGGCGCCGGCCACCTGGCCCGCTAACCGGTTAGGCGACGCCGCCACCCTTTGCCTCTCCACGGTGCGCAAGGGTGCCCTATCCATGTCCACCGCACTAGAGCCAGGTGGCGGCGCTCATTTCGTTGCGACCGCGAAGATACGCCGGAAGGGAAGCACGGTCCCGTAGTCGCGCGGCGGGTAGGCCTCGCGCAGCCGTGCCTTGTAGACCGCGGAGAACTCGGCTCGAGCCTCAGGTCCGAGCGCGGCCAAGACCGGGCGTGCGCCGGTACCGCTGATCCACTCGAAGACCGGGTCGGCGCCGGAAAGGATGTGGAGGTACGTCGTCTCCCACGCGTCGACCCTGCAGCCAGCCGCGGCCAACGCCGCCACGTACTCCGCGGGTTGATGCGACGACGGGAATGCGACGTCGCCTAGGCCCCAGCGGGGCTCGCCTGCCAGTTCGCGGAGAATCTCGTGGCTCGGCTCGCTGAAGTTGCCCGGCACCTGGAATGCCAGCCAGCCGCCCGGTGCAAGGAACCTCACCAGCTTCGGCAACAGCCGAATGTGGTCGGGCACCCATTGCAGCGTCGCGTTGGAGACGAGCACGTCGACGGGGCGGCGGGGCTCCCACTGCCCCAGGTCACCGACATGGAACTCGAGCCTTCCCGGGACGGCCACCGTGGTCGCCTTCTCGATCATTTCGGCCGAGCTGTCGACTCCCTCGACGTAGGCGATCGGCCATCGGCCGAGGAGCGTGGCAGTCAGGTTGCCGGGGCCACATCCGAGATCGACGACATACCCCGGCCTCTCGGCGTCCACCCGGCCGATCAGATCCGCGAACGGCCGCCCGCGCTCATCGGCGTACTTCAGATACTGACCCGGATCCCACATCCATCCTCCCGTGGTGGCTGTCCCACCCTATTGTCTCGATATCAAGATGCTTGGTGTCGAGCGGTATGCTCCCGACCATGACCGACCGGCGCGACGGCGACGAGGTCGACCGGCTGGTGGTGGCGTGGCGGCACGAGCGGCCCGACCTTGACGTGTCTCCTCTCGAGGTGCTCAGCCGGGTGACCAGGCTTGCGCGTCATCTCGACCGCGCCCGGCGGACGGCGTTCGCCAAGCACGGGCTCGAAGTATGGGAGTTCGACGTCCTCGCGGCCCTGCGCCGGGCTCGTGATCCCTATCAGCTCTCACCGGGCCAGCTGCTCACCCACACCCTCGTCACCTCGGGCACGATGACGAACCGAATCGATCGTCTTGAGGGTCGCGGGCTAGTCAAGCGGCTGCCCGATCCTCACGACCGGCGCGGGGTTCTGGTACGGCTGAGCCCCGCCGGGCGGACCAGCGTCGATGAGGCATTCGCTGATCTGCTCGACCGCGAGCGGGAACTGCTCGGCGCCTTGCCCGCGGCGGACCGCTCCACCTTGGCCGATCTCCTCCGGCGTCTGGTCACGCCGTTCGACAACCCAGAGTCCGACGTGTAGGCGCCCTCATGTCCGCCTGGTGGAGCCGGTCGCCGCATCGCTTGCGACAATGCGCGCGCCAGGTGCCGGGCCGGTCGCAGTACGAACGGCCCGGCAGACGCCCATCGCCGAGAGTGCAACGGCGATGTCGTACATGTGCTCCACGTCCGCGGCAAGGAAGGCGCAGGTAGGCCCCGACCCGGAGACGATCGCGCCCAACGCCCCGTGCTCGCGACCGGCGTCGAGCGTGCGGCGGAGCTGGGGGCGCAGCCGGATGGCCGCCTGCTGCAGGTCGTTGGAGAGCGCTGAGCCCAGGGCGACCGGATCGCCCGCCGACAGTGCGGCCATCAACGCCGGCGAGGCCATCGGCTTAGGCGCCTCGGCCGGGTCACCGCGCAGTCGGTCGCACTCCGCGTAGACGGCCGGCGTCGACAACCCACCGTCGGCGAGCGCGAAGACCCAGTGATAGGTGCCGCGCGCGAGAGCGATGCTGAGCCGGTCCCCCTTACCGATGCCGACGGCGGTCCCACCAAGCAGCCCGAAGGGGACGTCGGCACCGAGATCGGCTGCGATCTCCATGATCGTGTCGCGGCCCGTTCTCGTATCCCAGAGCCCCGTCTGCCATACGGCGTCGCAGGCGACGAGGGCAGCGGCGGCGTCGGCGCTTCCCCCGGCCATGCCACCGGCCACCGGGATGCCCTTCTTGATATGGAGATGGATCCGCGGCTCGGGCCCCACGCGGCGACCCCCGGACGGGACCACTGCGTAGGTTCGGGTCACGGCTGCCAATGCCCGCGCGGCCTTCGCGGCGAGGTTGGTCTCGCCGGTCGGCACCGCCGCGGCCGCCTCACCCTCGACCGTAATCCTCAGTTTGGTCGCCGGGGTCGCGGTGACCTCGTCGAAGACCGATACGGCATGGAAGACGTTGACCAGGTCGTGGTAACCGTCCTCGCGCCGGGGACCGACCGCGAGCTGCAGGTTCACCTTGGCAGGCGCTCGTACGGTCACTGACTGCACGTGCTGGGCTCCTTGCGGCGGTGGGCGGGCTGACCCTCGATGCTACGTGCCGCTGACAACCGGGTTTGTGTCTTGATCGGATGGTTGCGCTCCGCGAGGCGCCACGTCGAGCTAGCCGGAGCCATCGCGGCTGTATTCGGCGATCCGGGCGAAGTCCTCAACCGTGAGCGACTCGCCACGGGCCCGGGGGTCGATGCCGGCTGCTCGCAGCGCCGCGTCGGCCGCCGTCGCAGAGCCCGCCCATGGAGCCAACGCAGCCCGCAGCGTCTTGCGCCGCTGGGCGAAGGCGGCATTGATGACAGCGAAGACCTCGTCGCGAGTCGCCGTCGTCGGCGGGGGCACCCCCCGCGTCAGGCGCACGAGGGCTGAGTCGACATTGGGTACCGGCCAGAAGACGCTCCTGCTGATCGTCGCTACCCTGCGCACCTCCCCATACCAGCGCGCTTTCACGGAGGGGATTCCATAGGTCCGTGATCCTGGTTCGGCGGCCAGTCGGTCTGCGACCTCGGC
Source organism: Actinomycetes bacterium (assembly GCA_036001885.1). Classification (GTDB taxonomy): domain Bacteria; phylum Actinomycetota; class Actinomycetes; order JAKEEW01; family JAKEEW01; genus DASYTV01. The sequence goes on along the minus strand of DASYTV010000073.1, from coordinate 9,356 downwards.
CTGGACCATGACCAGCGCCCTGGCGATCGTCGGGAAGGTGGCGAGAAGGTGGAGCAAGACGGGGACGGCCACGTTGTACGGCAGATTCGCAACGAGCGCGGCTGGCTGAGCGGATCCGCGAGCGGCTTCGCCCGCGGCTGCCGGTATGAGCGGAGGCCCGTCCAGCGTCAGTGCGTCGGCGACGACCACGGTGAGGTCGGCGGCCCGGGTCGGCGCGTGCCGCTGCACGGTTTGCATGAGGGCGCCTGCCAGCACAGCGTCCACCTCGACGGCGAGCACCCGGTGACCCGCCGCGAGGAGACCCAGGGTGAGCGAGCCAAGGCCGGGACCGACCTCGAGGACGTCATCGCCGTCCCGCAGCTCGGCGAGCCTGACGATCCGGCGGATGGTGTTCGGGTCGATGACGAAGTTCTGGCCTCGCTGCTTGCTCGGCCGAATGTCGAGCCGATCGGCGAGCTCACGAACCTCGGCGGCGCCGAGCAACTGCACATCGGTCCCGGCCTCGCCAGCGGTAGTCCCTCGCTGATCAGCCACGCTCTGACACTACGACCCGACGACTGCCCACTCCGGCACAGCCCTCCCGCGCCGCTGCCTTCGTGAACCTCTCGGGGGCTCCTTCCGTAATAGGAATCAGCAGGTTGGCTGTGTCCAACGGCTCGAACCCTCAGAAAGGAGTCGCACATGCATGGTCTGCGGCTGCCGCGAAGCCGATCCGCCCACCGACCTTCGCGGCCGTACAGGTACGTCGTCGTCCTGCTCGCCGCCCTGGCGTTACTTGCCGTACCGGCCGTCGCTTCGGCCGCGAAGGGCTTCACAGAAGAAGTTGCCTCCGCCCGCTGGTCGACCCCGTTCCAGTGCCCAGATAGCTCCACGGCCGCCGACGGCCGGCTGATCGTGGAGACGGACAACTTCATCGAGGCGGGGACGACGCCAGACCCCAATCCGCCCCTCAGGCTCGGGTTCGTAGGCCAGTGCCCGGACGGCACCTTCAGTTGGGGCTTCGTGCGGGCGGCGCCGACGCAGTTCGACCCGGACCTCAAGAGCGTGAGACTCAGCGGCACGTTCGCAAACGTGCGGGACAACCGGGGCGGGTTGCACACGGTTTCGGTCGACGCCCGCTGGACCGGGACCGGACCGGTCATGACCACGGTCAACGGGCCTGGGTCGATGCGTAAGGAGCGCCCGGCGACCGCAACGGCGACGATCGTCTTCGACGGCAGCACGCTCGTCGACGGCGCCGCCAACTTCCCGTTCCCCGCGCCGTTTATCCGAGTCGATACGGAGAAGTAGCTCAAGCTCCGCCAGGAGCTCGTCAGGTGATTGAAGGAGGAAGGGCACCTTGTTCTAGGAATCCCAGAACAAGGTGCCCTTCGCCGCAGCGGTTCGCTGTGCGGACGGTGGCTAGCTGTAGAGCCTGCTGCCGCAGACCGGCCACGGCGAGCTGCCGGCCCGGTCGTAGAGGATCTGAGCCCGGCGCGTCTGCTCGGCTGACGATGCGTCGGTCGGATTGCCTGAGCCTCCCACCGAGTGCCACGTCGATACCGAGAACTGGTACAGGCCGAAGTACAGGCCGTTGGGGCTCACCGCGTTCGGATTGCCGCCGGACTCGCACTGGGCGAGCGCGCCCCAGTTCAGACCGCCCGAGCTGCCACTCGGCGCCGGAGCCGATTGCCGGGCGGGTGCAGGCGCCGGTGCCGGCGCAGGTCGCGCCTTCGCACCGACTCTGATCACTTGCCTGACCGACTTTCTGAGGGACTCGGTGAAGAGTGTGCGCTTGATCACCCACTTGCCGTCTCTCTTGACGAACTCGTAGGCCACCCGGCGCGCGCCGTTCGTCCCGTCCCTGATCACCTTGGTGCTGCCTTTGTACATGCTGAAATCGGCGATGCGCTTGGTCCGGTACGAAACCGCCTCGGTCTTGATCTTCGCCTTACCGGTGATCTTGAAGACCTTGATGAGCTCGCCGTCCTTGGGATAGGTCGCGCGATCGGGGAGGACCAGATCCTTCTCGGTCAGCGGGACGCCGGCCCCGACGATCGCGGCCGCCACCGTCGGTGCGGTCGTCTCGAGCTTTCTGCTCTTGCCCTCGACGTCCAACGTGACCGTGTGCGGCAAGCGGACATCAAAGGAGAGTCCCTGGCGGCCGATGGGCATCGATCGCGACACCGACACGAAGGCGGTCCCGTTGCGCACACCGATCTGCTGGAGGGCTTCCTGGACGCTGTTCGCGGTCACCCAGAGGCTGCGCTCCTTGCCGTCGACGGTGACGGTGATCATGCGGCCATAGCGGACGGCGATGTGGGTGCCGTCGGAGACCTTCGCGCCTAAACCGGGCGCCACCGTGTCATGGGACCCGACCTCGACGTTGTGATCCTCGAGGACGTCTCCAACGGTCTTTGCGAAGGTGTGGACCTTTCGCTCCTGACCATCCACGGACAGGACGAGGGCCTTGTCAAAACTGACGAACGCGGTCGCGCCACCGACCAATGCGGCCAACGCCGCGCCATAGAGGGCTAGCTGAAGCGGGGCTCGTTGCACACCTGTCCAGACCTCGCACCACCCGGGCACGGGGAGTACTGATCCGAGCGGCAGGGGGCGAGGCGAACCTGCCCCCAAGGTGCTCGGGACTGCCCGATCCCGGCCAACAGTCGCAGGACGCTAGCAGCGCATCCGAGGCAGTGCAAACACCAGCGGTGGAGCCACAGAACCGCTGATGACCCAATTGGACTAGTCCGGTGGAGGGGCGTACCCCACATTCGCCGGCTTTCCCGCTTGCGGTGGGGGATGGCCCAAGCGCGCTCGCAGCAGGCCTTCACGTGACCTGCGGTGGCGGCACAGCGAGCCGGTCTCGGCGCGGCTGCGGGCCGTCGAGTGGTCTAGTGTTCCTCGCTCCAGACTTCAGCGGATAAGTTCACCGAAATCCGCTTCTGCGGCTGTCGGGGCTTCGCCCTCCGCTAGTGGTCGCGACCGCTAGTCGAAGAGGTGGTTGCCGCAGCTCCACTGGCCTGCGCCGGCGCGTACGTAGAGCACCTGTGCCCGGTAGGTCTGCTCCTCCGGCGAAGCATCAATGGGGTTGCCGGATCCGCCGACGGTCTGCCATGTGGAGAGCGAGAACTGGTAGAGGCCGTAATGCCCGTTCGGGTTGACAGCCCGCGGGTTGCCGTTCGATTCGCACTCGGCCAACGCCTTCCAGTTGAGATTCTCCGCGCCAGTCGTCGGCCACGGCTTGATGCCTACCTTGATGATCCGATCGACCGGCTTGCGCACGACCTCGGCGAACAACGTGCGCTTGGTCACCCACTCGCCGTTCTTCTTGACGAACTCGTAGGTCACCTTCGTGGATCCGTCCTTGCCTGGCTCGCCAACCTGGGTGTCGCCGACCAATACGGCGTTGTCGTCGACGTGCCTTGTGTCGTACGGGATGGCGAGTGTCTTCGTGACCACCTTTCCCTTGATCTTGAAGATTTTGACGACGTCGCCATCTCTCGGATAGGCCTCACGCGATGGGAACACCAGGTCCTTATCGCTGATCGGGATATCCGCTTGGAGCAGCGCGTCGGCCACCGTGGCGGCATTCGTACTGATCTTGTGTCGCTTGCCCTCGATATCGACCGTCACCGAGTGCGGCAGTCGGACAGCGAAGGCGAGCCCCTGGCGGCCGATCGACAGCGACCGCGACACCGAGACGAACGCGTCTTGATCGCGCACTCCGAGCTGGTCAAGTGCCTCCTGCACGTTGATCGCGGTTACCCATGCCTTGCGCTTGTGCCCGTCAACGGTTGCAGTGATCGGGCGGCCGAAGCGAACGGCGATGCGGGTCCCATCGGAGATCGTGGCTGCACGGCTCGGCGCGACCGTGTCATGCATCCCGACCTGGATTCCCTGGTGGGCGAGGACATCACCGACGGTCCTAGCGAAGCTGTGGACCTTGGTCACCTTGCCGTCGACGCTGAGGACGAGGTCCTTGTCCAGACTGACGAATGCGGTCGTCCCGCCGACCAGAGCGGTCATTACCGCGCCCTGTAAGAACAGCCGGAGCGGGGAGCGTCGCACGCCTCTCCAGTCCTCAGACCGCCCGGGCAGGGATTGCGAACACGGACCCATCCCGGCCAACAGTCGGAAGAGGTTAGCGAAGCCGCGAAGCAACCGCAACGAACCGGCAGGTGAGCAGGGCGGTCCCTATGTGGGCCGGTCAGACATAGGGCCCGAAGACGCGTTCGGCGTTCGCGCCGAGGGCCGCGGCCATAGTCTCCTCGGGGATGCCCTTGACCTCGGCCATCTTGCGCACGGTCCATGGCACGAGGTAGGAGGCATTCGGCCGGCCGCGATAGGGCACCGGGGTGAGGAACGGCGCATCGGTTTCAACAAGCAAGAGGTCGACCGGTGCGGCGAGAAGCGCGTCCCGCAGCGGGGAAGCGCTGCCAAAGGTGACGTTCCCGGCGAAGGACATGTAATAGCCGCGCTCCGCACATACCTTCGCCATCGCGATATCGCCGGAGAAGCAGTGGAACACGACAACCGCCGGCGCACCGTCCTCGGCGAGAATCCGCAGCACCTCGTCGTGCGCGTCCCGGTCGTGGATGATCAGCGGCTTCTCATGCGCCTTGGCCATCTCCAGATGCCGCCGAAACGAGTACTCCTGCGCCGGCAGGCCTTCCTCGCCGGTACGAAAATGATCGAGTCCGGTCTCGCCAATCCCTCGCACCTGCGGCAGAACGGCCAAATTGTCGATCTCGGCAAGGGCGAGGTCGAGCGCGGCGATCCCGCCCGGCGGCCGCGGCGGGCCCGGCCGCCAGCTGTCGACGTCGCCTAGCACGAGGCGTGGTGCCTCGTTCGGGTGCAATGCCGCCGTCGCCCACACCCCCGGTGAGGCGGCCGCCAGCTCTGCGCCCCACCGCGATGACATGACGTCAACACCGACCTGCACCAGTGGTGCCACCCCCACCTCCGCCGCCGCGGCGACCGCGTCGTCGGTCAGGACATCTTGAAGGTCGAGGTGGGTGTGAGTATCCGCGACGGCCGTGGGGAGCGGTCGCGGCGGCGGCGGGAGCTCGGGCGTCGGCCGCTGAGTGCTCGTACCTGGGGGCTCCACACCGGCGGGCCGCTGCCGCTGCCGCCGTGGCGGACCGGCGCTGGACCGTCGCCCCCGTGCCGCCATCAGCCGGTCTCCGACGTCAGCCTCGCCAGCTCCTCGTCGACGATGGACGGGTCGAGCTTCTTGAAGACCGGCCGCGGCGTTTCGAGCCTGGTGCCTGCGACGATTGGGCGGGATTCCCACCTCGCGGCCGCCTCGTCGTACTTACCGGTCAGGACGCCATAGTCGGGCCCGCCCTCGTCGTCGCTCACCTCGCGCAGCTCCGGCATGCCTGACCAGGTTTCGTCGTTGCCGAGAAGCCGGTGCACCTGGTCGGCCGAGTGCGGCAGGAACGGCGTGAGCAGCGTCTTGCAGTCGTCGACTGCTTGCAGCGCGACGTGAAGAACCGTCCCGAATCGCTCAGGCTCAGACTCGCGCAGCTTCCACGGGGCCTGGTCCGAAAAGTATTTGTTGGTCGCCGCGACCACACGCATCGACTCGTTCAGTGCAGCCTTCTGGTGCGAGGACGCGAGCAGGTCGCCAACTGTGCCGAAGCCCGCCTGCGTGGTCCTGAGGAGCTCTCGATCAGCGTCGGTGAGCTCAGCGGCGGCCGGGATGGCGCCGAAGTTCTTCGCCGCCATAGACACCGAGCGATTGACCAGGTTGCCCCAGCCCGCGACCAGTTCGTCGTTGTTGCGACGCAGGAACTCCGCCCAGGTGAAATCGGTATCACTGGTTTCCGGTCCGGCGGCGCACAGGTAATAGCGCAACGCGTCTGCGTCATAGCGGGACATGAAATCCCGCACGAGGATTCCGACGCCGCGTGAGGCGGAGAACTTCTGCGCCTCCATGGTGAGGAACTCGCTCGACACCACCTCGGTCGGCAGGTTCAGCACGCCGTACTTGCCGGGAGTGCCGCCCTTGTCGCCGCGACCGGAATACCCCATCAGCAGGGCGGGCCAGATCTCCGCATGGAAGACGATGTTGTCCTTGCCCATGAAGTAGTAGGAGTCGGCATCCTCGCGCTGCCACCAGGCCCGCCACGCGTCCGGGTCGCCTGACCTGGCTGCCCACTCAATCGACGCGGACAGATAGCCGATGACCGCGTCGAACCAGACGTAGATCCGCTTGTCCGGCCGGTCCCGCCAGCCATCGAGTGGGACCGGAACCCCCCAGTCGAGATCACGGGTGATCGCGCGCGGCTTGAGGTCGTCGAGCAGGTTGAGTGCGAACTTGAGGACGTTCGGCCGCCACTGCCCGTTCTTGCTCTGCAGCCAGGTCCCGAGCGCACCGGCGAATGCAGGCAGGTCGAGGAAGTAGTGCTCGGTCTCGACGAACATCGGTGTCTCGCCGTTGATCCGCGAACGTGGGTCGATCAAGTCGGTCGGATCGAGCTGGTTACCGCAGTTGTCGCATTGATCGCCTCGCGCGCTGTCATAGCCGCAGATCGGGCAGGTGCCCTCGATGTAGCGGTCGGGCAGTGTCCGTCCAGTCGACGGCGAGATTGCACCCAGGGTGGTCTGCGGGAAGACATAGCCGTTCTTGAGCAGGCCGAGGAAGATCTCCTGGGTCACGCGATAGTGGTTGCTCGTTGTCGTCCGGGTGAACAGATCGTAGGACAGCCCGAGCACCTGCAGATCCTCGGCGATGAGCCGGTTGTAGCGATCTGCAGTCTCCCGCGGCGTGCGGCCCTCCCGATCCGCCGCGACCAGAATCGGTGTGCCGTGCTCATCGGTTCCGCTGACCATGAGAACGCGGTTGCCCACCATCCGGTGGTAGCGGCTGAACACGTCGGACGGCACGCCAAATCCGGCGACGTGCCCGATGTGCCGCGGTCCGCTGGCGTAAGGCCAGGCCACGGCGGTCAGTACATGACGGCTGGCGGGCATGCGATCGATCCTATCGACGCCGACTCGCCGAACCCATCGGGTTTCCTCGTGGCCATGGAGCGCGCCATAGCCGTTCACGGACCCTGTGATGGGTTCGGTTCAGGTTGTCTGTGGATGCGCCTTGAAGAAGTCCCAGATGACGTTCGTGGCGTTGATTGGGCCGTCCGGATCGCTGAGGAGACCACTGCTTGCGCCGGGCCAGGCATGACCCATACCGCCGATCGAGTACCAGACGATGTCCACGTCGTCCTTGCAGGTTGCCGACGAGATGGTCACCGGTCGAGCCCCGCGGGTGGCCTTCACCGACGGCTTCGCACACCCGATGGCGTTCCTGAGTTCGGACAGATCAGCCTTCATGCCCACATCAACGGAGTCGCTCTGCCCGGTGAGTACGATCATGGAGACGCCAGCTTGGGGTACCCGGGGCAGCTGCCCGCCGCCGAGCGCATGGAGCGGCCCACTCACTGGCGCGATTGCTGCGAACCGTCCGGGCAGGTCAGCCCCGACACGAAACGCCATTGATGCACCGTTCGAGATGCCGGTGGCATAGACCCGGCGAGGATCGGTGCCCCACGTGGATTCCACCTCGTCGAGGAGGCTCTTGACGAAATCGTCATCGCCGGAGATGAAGCGCCGTCCCTTTCCATCCGGATAGACGACGATGAAGTTCTCCTCGTCCGCTTTTGCCGACAGCTTGGACATCTCCTCGATATCCGCGGGCTCGCACGGCATGCAGTGAAAGGCGAGGACAAGCGGCAGCTTCTGAGACGGGTCATAGCTAGGCGGCGCGTGCAGCCGGTACTCGCGGGGGACGCCGCGCACAACCAGCGTGAGGTCGTGGTCGCCGGGGGCCGGCGTGACGGCGGCGGGGCTGGATGACGGTGTGACAGGGGTGCTGCCGCTGGGCCGAGAGGCGGCATCCTGGCTGTCGCCGCCGCAGGCCACTAGCGTGAGGCCGATCGCGACGGCGGCTGACGCGAGCCCAACGCGTGACAGCTGCCATCCCATCACCGATACCTCCATGTTTCGCGCGACGGACCCGGTGCCGCCGTCGGCCATTCCCTCGTCCGGAAACTATCGCGATCAGGGCCACCTCATTGCCGAGGCGGCGACGCCGGTGCCTCACGATTTCGATGGACCGCGTCGTATACCTGCCGCTTCTGTATGCCGGCCTTGGTCGCCACTGCGGCGATCGCGGCCTTCCGTGGTGTGCCTGCGGCCTCCAGCTCGGCAACTTGTCCGGCGAGAGCGGCAGGATCAGCGTCGGCGGTTGGATGAGGCGAGGCCCCAGCGACGACGACGGTTATCTCGCCGCGGACCCCGTCAGCCGCCCATTCGGCCAGTTCCTCCAGTGGCCCGCGGCGCACCTGCTCGTACCTCTTCGTGAGTTCCCGGCACACGGCGGCGGCGCGTTCGGCGCCGAACGCGTCACGCAGCGCTGCCAAGGTGGCCGCCAGCCGGTGTGGCGCTTCGAAGAAGACCAAGGTCCGCGGCTCGCTCGCAAGCTCGCGCAGGCGGGTAGCTCGTTCGCCACCCCTACGAGGCAAGAACCCCTCGAAGCAGAAGCGGTCGACCGGCAGCCCGGACACCACCAGCGCTGCGAGCACTGCAGACGGGCCGGGGACCGCGGTCACTCGGACGCCCGCCTCGATCGCGGCGGTGACCAGCCGGTAGCCGGGGTCGGACACGGACGGCATGCCCGCGTCCGTGACGAGCACAACGCGGGCTCCCGCCTGCATGGCCTGGACCAGCTCAGGTGTTCGCGCCGCCTCGTTCGCGTCGTAGTACGACACAATCCGCGCCGACGTCTGCACCCCCAGGGCCGCGATCAGCCGTCGCAGCCTGCGAGTGTCCTCTGCTGCGATCACATCTGCCGAAGCGAGCTCATGCCCAAGCCGGGCCGGCGCGTCCGCGAGATCCCCGATCGGGGTCCCTGCCAGCACCAGCATGCCCTCGTCCGCCACCCCGCCATTCTTGCGGCACTGAACCTGATGGTGGCTGGTCACCGCCGAACCCGGCGCCGCCCGTTGCGGCTCGTTCGTTCCGATCAGCGGCCGGGTTGCGGCCGTCCGCTCCGTACGATGGCCGCGTGGCGACGACGGAGCTGCGTACGGCGGCGACCGCGGTGACCCCGCGAGGCGGCGCGGCTGGCGGCAGAGGCAGCCGCGGCATCCCGTCGCTGCGCCAGCGGATGGTCCGAACTCCGTCGCCGGGACTGGCCGGATGGCTCGGCCCGATCGGCGTGGCCATCGTCGCTGGTGTTCTGCGCTTCTACCGACTGGGCAGCCCGCACGCGTTCGTCTTCGACGAGACCTACTACGCGAAGGACGCCTGGTCGCTGCTGCAGCACGGCGTCGAGTTGGATTACGTCAAGAACGCCAATCAGTTGATCC
>DASYTV010000072.1:0-3195 GCA_036001885.1 Actinomycetes bacterium | reverse complement strand
GGTTTCGCGGCCGGCGGCGGAGAGCACGGCCGCGATGCCTGGCGCCAGCAGCTCGCCGTGCCGGCGCGCGTCCACGACAGTCCGTTCGGCCAGTACCGCGGAGTCATCCCGCAGCGCGACCGTCACCGCAGGAGTCGCGGTATCGAAGGCCAGGACGAGCACGCTGTCCAGGTTAGTGGTCGCGGGTGTCCCGCAATCCGTCCCAGGACCAGCGGGGAACCGGAAGATCCGGCGGCACCTTGGAACCATCGGGCGAGTACGAGAGCACCTCCGCCACAGCCCACTCCATGTACGACCGCAGGACGGTGCGGAAGTCGGCGTCGTCGGGAAGCCCGGCATCATCTGCTGCCTGGACGAAGCACCGAACGAAGCGTTCGCCGAGGTCTCGGTCCGCACCCTGACCCGCGTGGATGCCGAGCATCGCCGAGTGCCCGCCGCACGATTGCGAGTAGACCGGGGGACCACCGAAGACCTCGGCCCAGTAGCTCGCCAATCTCTCCACATGCTGGGGGTGACCTGGATGGGAGAACGGGTGGTTCAGCACCGGATCTTGCAGACACCGCTCGTGGTGCGCCGCCGCAAGTGCAAGGAATGCCGGCGTCCCACCGGCGAACTCGAAAACAGACGCTCGCGATGCTGGCACCGCTTCACTCTGCCACAGCGCCGGCAAGCCTCGGGAGTTCGCGCCCGATCGCTCGCACCCGAACCATGCGGTGCTGCGATCCCTCCCCCGGCTCGCCGCCGTGCGTCCGGACGATCTCGATCTCCAGCCTGCGGTCGGCGAGCCCCTCGGCGATGCCGGTTCCCCATTCGACGACGGTCACTGCCTCGTCAAGCGACGCTTCGAGGTCTAGATCCTCGAGCTCGTCCCAGCCACCGAGTCGATATGCGTCGACATGGACGAGCGGCGGCCCACCAGCCGCCGACCGGTGTACCCGCGCGATGACGAACGTCGGCGAGGCGATGGTCCCCTGTACGCCGAGGCCAGCGCCGATCCCCTGGGTCAGGGTGGTCTTTCCGGCGCCGAGATCGCCGGTCAGCAGGACAACGTCTCCTGCGGCGAGGGCGCCGGCCAGCTCCTGGCCCAGCTTGCGCATCTCCTCCGCGGTCGGCACCACCAGCTCGAGGTCCGGCATCGGCTAGGCCCCAGGGGAAGGGGACGCCGCGCTGACTGTCCGCAGCTGTGCGGCCAGTGCGGCCGCCCTGGCGAGGTCCTCACGGAGCGCACTCATCGGAGCACCCCGCGGGCCGAACCGGATGGCCGCCGACGGGTGGTAGGTGCACAGCAGAGGCCATTCGCGCCGTCCGATCGCGTCGCCGGCCCCGGCGGGCCCGCCGCCCTCACCGCGCCGATATCGCTGGAGTGTCCCGCGTATCGCGCCGATCTTCGTCCCTGGGCCAAGCGCCCACTCGGCCGCGGTCCCGCCTAATGTCACGATCAGGACGGGATCTAGCACCTCTACCTGCCGGGCAAGCCACGGCGTGCACCGGGCCATCTCAGATCGCCTCGGCTTGCGGTTTTCAGGCGGGCGGCACTTGACGACGTTGGTGACGGCCACCCGGTCTCGCGGCAGCCCAGCCTCGGTCAGGAGCGAATCCAGCAGCTGCCCAGCACGGCCGACGAACGGTGTCCCCGTCGCGTCCTCCTGCACCCCAGGCGCCTCGCCGACCAACAGGACATCGGCCCCCGCCGGGGCAACACCCGGGACGACCCTCGTGCGCCCTGCTACGAGCTGTGGACATCCGATACAGCGGCAGATCGCATCGGTCAACGCCTCCCAGGTACCAAGCTGCGGTGCCGTCCCGGCGGGATCGGTGATCGACATCAAGCGGACTCTTCTTGCGGCAGGCCGGCCAGCCTGCGAGCTCTGGAGGCGAGCTCGCGAAGATGATGATTCACGACGTCAGGATATTCGCAGATGATCAAGTGGCCGCAGTCCGGAATGATGACGAGCTCGGCGCCCGGCACGGCGCGCACGATGTCCCCACTGTGTTCCTCAGGCGTGAGTAGGTCGCTCGCCCCGACCATGACCAGGGTCTCGACCCGCTGCAGCACCGGCAGCGCCGACATCTTGTCGTGCGCGTCGAAGGCGGGGAAGAAGTCCGCGACCACGTCGATCGGGGTAGACGCGAGCAGGTCCGCGGCGAAGCGGACCAGGCTCGGCGGAACGTCAGAGGCGAAGGCCAGCCGCTTGGTGAGGACATAGCTGAGGTCGCTTCCGGCCTTGCGGCTGCGATCGACGAGCTCGGCTTGCTTAACGAGTGCGCCGAAGAGGCCCGGAGCAAGCTTGTGCAGGATCCGGCCCGTGTATGCCGGGGCGCCGAGGGTGACCTCGGCCAGCCGGCCGGGCGAGGTCGCCAGCAAGGCGGCGCCCACGATCCTGTCGCCGAACAGCTCGGGATATAGATCGGCGAGTGCCAGCACAGTCATGCCGCCCATCGAATGGCCCACCAGGACGACCGGGCTACCGTCGCCGGCCACGGCATCGATCACCCGGTAGAGATCCTCTCCGAGCTGGTCGATGGTGGACCGCTCCGGCCTGCCGCGCATCGAACGGCCATGGCCGCGCTGGTCGAAGAAGACCAGCCGGCCGAGATCGGTGAGATCACGCCGCTGGTAATGCCAGGCGTCCTGGTTGAGCGCGTACCCGTGGACGAAGACGACTGTGAGGTCTGCGTCAGCGGGCCCGTTCAGCTCGACATAGAGGTCCACACCGTCGTCGGCGATCACATACATCGGCTCGCCGCGCAGGCGACCGAACGGCTCGTCTCGCGCAGTGTCCGCACGGCGGAAGGACCTGCCCACCGCGTACCTCTCGACCGCCAACCCGATCGCCGCGCCACCTGCGATAACACCGGCGGCCGCACCGAGCAGCCCGGCCCGTCTACCCACCTTCTGCCACCGACTCACTTGGCTCTCCCACTGGACCGCAGTCACCCACTGGGGCCAGCGCCCGTTCGACAACGGGACACCAGTGTCCTGTGTCCAAGGTCTCTTTGCGTTGGCCCGGTCCCGCTGGCGCCTGGCTGCGTTCTCGGTCGCCCGCGTACCTCCAGTACGCCGGGCTCCCTGCGGCCTTGCCATGCATCCAGCGGTCCTCCGGCCAACAGAGGACATGAGACAATTAGCGGCGACTGGCCGGTGGGGGTCGGCGTGCGACGCCGGGTGGCCGTGTATCGGTGGCTGCGGCGCTT
>DASYTV010000071.1:0-5193 GCA_036001885.1 Actinomycetes bacterium | reverse complement strand
AAGTTCCTGCCTTGACGGCCAGGCACAAGACGATCCTGACAGTCTTCGGGCTCGCGTTCGGCGTGATGATGTACGGCGTAATCCCCTGGGAGGATATCGGGGTCGGGGTGCCCACCCTCTGGTGGTGGTTCCCGGAGATGACGGCATCGTTCCTCTTGTTTGCCATCGTGATCGGTCTCATCGGTCGGATGCGCGAGGCCGAGCTGACCGAAGCGTTCGTCAACGGGGCCCGGGACCTCCTCGGGGTCGCACTCATCATCGGGATTGCCCGCGGCATTACTGTGATCATGAACAACGGGCAGATCACTAACACGGTGCTCCACTGGGCCGAAACCGCGTTGGGCGACGTCGGGAAGGCTGGGTTCTCGGTCGTGATGTATGTCATATTCCTCCCGCTGTCGTTCCTGATCCCTTCCTCGTCGGGACTGGCGACGGTGTCGATGCCGATCATGGCCCCACTGGCGGACTTCCTGAATGTACCGGCGTCTTTGGTTGTGACCGCATACCAGAGCGCCTCCGGCCTTATGAACCTCTTCATACCGACATCGGCGGTAGTGATGGGTGGACTCGCTATCGCTCGTGTTCCGTACGGGGCCTACCTTCGATGGGTCTGGCCGCTGCTCGCCATGCTGGCGGGGCTCACAGTCGTGGTGCTCGGTCTCGGTGCGCTCGCGGCATGACCTACAGGCGACCAAGGATGCGAATCACCCCGACCGGAGGAGGTCGAACCGAGTCGGTGGCTCAGCATGGCCGCATGGCCCCGCCTAGGCGTAACCGGCCACCGCTGACGAGCCGGGCCGAGCAGGCTGGCATGTTCATTGCCGCGGCCTCGGTCCCCAGGTCGTTCCAGCACACTCTCATGCCGCGCTCGGCGGTGGACCAGGGCGTGGTCACCGGCGTCCTGGTCAGCGGCAACTACGCGACCGCAGCGTTCTTGCAGGACGTCATCGAGGCGCTTGCCGAGCGGTTCGCCGGTTCGGCTTATCGCGAGGATAAGAAGGCGTGGCGCCGGCTGACCGCACTCGCCGACCTCGCAGCGATCGGCGCCGGAATCCTGGTCCAGGCAGCCGTACCCCAACAACCGGATGAGGGATTGCCGCGCGGTGCGTTGCGCACGGGCGGCTGGTATCTCTCCACGGGAGGCTTGGCTGGGTTGGCAGCCGCGGCGAGCCAGGAGGCGGGCTCCGCACTCAACCGCCGGCTGCGCTTTGTACCGCCGCTTGGGATTCCGGCCGGTGCCGCGCTCTCCGCGATCATTGAGTACCGGCGACGGCGACGTCTGCATGATGATGCGGCCCTCGATGGACGCCAGACACCTCAGGCATCATTGGCCAAGGCTCTCGGCATTGGTGGCGCCGTGGCCGCCGGCCTGCTCGGCGTGGCCTTCGTCCAGCGAGGCGCGGCCGCAGCCACCGGTGCGGCGCTTGCGTCGCTCCTGCCAGGCAGCGAACGACAGTGGCGGCCGGTGGGCCGGCTGGCCGCGCTGGGCACACTCGGATTCGGGCTCGGCTCGGTCGTCCTTAACGCCTACCACCGTGCGGAGTCGGGCGCCGAGAAGCCGGAGCCGGGATTTGAGGAAGCGCCGACATCGCCGCTCGTGAGTGGGGGCCCAGGCAGCGTGGTCCCATATGACACCTTGACCAAGGAAGGGCACCGACACGTTCTCACCTACCTTCGGCCCGAGTGGATCGAGGAGTCGATGGGCGAACCCGCCAGGGCCACACCGATCCGCGTGTACGTCGGCATGGACACCGCGCCGACCGACGACGAACGGGTAACTCTCGCCCTAGCCGAGATCGACCGCACCGACGCACTCGATCGACGCCTGGTTGTCCTGGTGTCCCCGACTGGCACCGGCTACGTGAACCACACGGCCATGCAGGCGATCGAGCTGCTCACACTCGGCGACTGCGCCACGGTCACTATGCAGTACTCCAAGCGCCCGTCACCACTGTCACTCGACCGCATCGACGAGGGCCGCCTGCAGAACCGCAAGTTGTGGCTTGCCATCCATGACCGGCTCTATGGCATACCACCGGAACGGCGACCGCGCCTCGTGCTCTTCGGTGAGAGTCTCGGCGCCCAGACCAGCCAAGACGTGTTCGTGCACGAAGGGACAGTTGGGCTTCGTCTGCTCGGTATCGATCGCGGACTGTGGATCGGCACGCCCTACTTCAGCAAGTGGAAGGAGGAGGTGCTGCGCGATGTCCGGTGGAATGTGGACCGCTCGCTGGTCGGCCGGTTCAGCACGTTCGAAGAGGTAGAGGTTCTTGACGACGAGGCGCGCGGCGCGCTCCGCTTCGTGATGGTCTCTCACGACAACGACGCGGTGGGATACTTCGGTGCCGATCTGCTCGTCGCCGCCCCGAAATGGTTGCAGGAGCCGCGCCCCCCGGGTGTTCCGCGGGCTCAGCGCTATGCGCCGCTGCTGACATTCGTGCAGACCCTCGTCGACATGAAGAACTCCATGCATGTGGTTCCGGGCCAGTTCGTGGCCGACGGCCACGACTATCGCGCCGACCTCGCCCAGTTCATCAACGAGGCGTACGGCCTCGGCGCGACCCCGGAGCAGATGCAGCGTGTCGAGGCAGCGCTGCGTGGGTACGAGAGGCGATTCGCCGACTACATCGCGCGCTCGAAGGCCGCGAAGGCCCCTGCGTGAAGCGCCGGGAGCGGGCGACCGCAGCCGCGGTGGGCCTTCTCGCGGCGGGCTACAACGTCGCCGTCAACCGCGTCCTCCCGCCGAAATCACACGTGCCTGCCAATCTCGCCTTCGCTGCTGCGATTTGCGGGCTTGGACGCGCTGCGGCGCGGCTGTCGTGGTCCGATCTTGGTCTCGGTCGGGCTGAGGCTAGCCGCGGATTCCGCATAGGGAGCAGGTCGTCGCTAGTGTCGGCTGCTCTCGTCGCTGCCGCTGCGGCGGCGCCGAGGACGCGCAGGTTCTTCGCGGACGAACGTATCCTGCGCAGCAGCCCTGGAGCTGCCGTCTACGAGGTCTGCGTACGAATCCCGCTCGCCACCGCACTTCCCGAGGAAGTGATCTTTCGTGGCGTTCTCCTCAGCGTGCTCTCACGCTCCCACTCTGCCGCAACGGCGATCGCCTGGACATCCGCGCTGTTCGGCCTCTGGCACGTGTTGCCCACCCTCGACACGGTGCGCACCAACCCGATCAAGGAGGTTTTGCCGGAAGGCTGGTTCGGTAACGCCACTGCGGCCGGTGCCGCAATACCAGCAACCGCCGCGACTGGCGCCCTGTTCGCATTGCTGCGAAATCGCAGCGGCAGTGTGGTCGCACCATTCCTGACCCACACGGCGATCAACGCCACGGCCTACGTCGGTGGCCGGGTGACCAGTCGCCACCGCGCCGGCCCTGTAGATCGCCTGCAGTAGCGAATGGCGAACGATCCGCGGCGGATGATTCGCCACGATGCCCATCCGAGAACAGTCGGCCTCGGCGGTCTCGGTGCCCGTGGCTACGGCGAGCCGGACGTGGTGGGCGCGGTGGGCGAGGTTGGCGGTGCCTGGGCCTCCGCGATCGCCTGCTCAAGGGCGCTCAACGTGGCCGCGTCGACCGCGCCCGTGGGCTTGACTCCGAGGTCTTTCTGGAATGCGATCAGTGCGTCGGTCAGCTCCGGCGTCCACTTGCCGTCCACCGGTCCTGTCCAGTAGCCCGCGAGCTTGAGGGTCGATTGAACGGCTGCGGTGTCGGCGGTCTCTTGGCTGGCGGCTTCACCGCCGACCTTGTGCACCGCGGCGTCGAGGGCTGCGGTGGTCGCGCGGTCGACGAATCCGGTCACGGTGAGGTTGTTGTCGGTCTGCAGCTGCTCGACCGCATCGACCGTCATCGGGCCGTACACGCCGTCGATGTCGCCGTCGTAGTAGCCGGCCGTCCGCAGGTCCTTCTGGAGGGCCGCGGTGTAGTCGGTCACCGCGGCGACCGCTTGCTTCTGCTGTTCTTCGGTCAGGCAACCGGCGTCGGCGAACAGCCGCAGCCATGCCACCTCGAGCGCGAACGCAGCGGCGTTGAACTGCGCTGTCGCCTCTGTCAGCTGTGTCTGGTCGGTGATCCCCTCCGACGCGGCGGTCAGGTCCGATTCGGCCTGCTTCACGCGATCGACGGTGGCCGGAGGCACCAGGGGCGCGGCCGTTGCCGAGGTCTTCGACGGCGTGGTCGCCGTCTTACCAGACTTGGCCGCCGCCAGCGCTGCCTCCGCCTCGGCCAGCTCCTGCTTCGCCTTTGTCAGCTCATCGGCTGCGGCGTTGACGCTCTCGGCGCTCGACTGCACCGTCTGTCGGGGCTCGGCGAGATCGGCTCCGACGGTCTTCACGTCGCCAACGGTGGCCGCCGCTGCGTCGGACGCCTTGCCATACCTATCCACGGCAAGGATGTAGTCCTTGCTGTCGTCGCAAAACGCTGTGCTCGCCTTGTCGTACGCGCCCTGCGCCTCGGTGACAGCCTCCTCCGCTGCGGAGACGCGTTCTTGCGCGGCCTTTACGGGATCCTCGTTCTCGTCCCCGCTGCACGCGGCCAGAAACAGCACGGAACACACGGCCACGGCCGTCATTCGTCCGAGGGCGGCGTGCCTGATCAGCCACTCGTCAGCCCACGCTCGGCGCATTCCACCTCCCGGCGCTCAGACTGACCGTATGTGGACCTCCGCCGCGTCTCGTCACCCGGCGGGAGTGACGGCCTGCGCGATACCACGGCCGATCGGCGTGGTCGTCGACGCCAGCGGAGCGTCGATTCCATGCCAAATGCCGCATGACGCGTGAACCTGCATCCCGAGCACCCGTGAAGCCGTACTAGATCACCCCCTGAAGGTGACGCGACGGCAGGGAAGATCGAAACAGGATTTGATCGAGAAGGCGACCTACCCGCCCTTCTGAAACAGAGCAGCGCGCCTAGAAGGGAAACCACAATGACCAACACCGGAATTGCCGATACAGGCACACGAGGTGGAGGTTGGATAGTGTTCGCCGGCGTCGTGCTGGCGGTGGCGGGCATCATGCGCATCTTCGACGCGATCTGGGCCTTCACCTATGACGGTCCGGTCCCGGCGAATCTCCAGGATGCGCTCTTCGGGCACTCCCTCGACACTTACGGCTGGATCTACCTCATCGTGGCCATCGTGCTCATCGCGGCCTCGTTCGCCGTGCTCAACGGATCGCAGGTGGGCAGGTGGGTCGGAATCA
>DASYTV010000070.1:0-5070 GCA_036001885.1 Actinomycetes bacterium | reverse complement strand
GAGCAGCTGGTGCGCCGCCTGGCCGCGAAGGACAGCTCCATCGACGTCATGAGCCTCGATCCGCCGTTCGTGGCTGAGTTCGCCAATGCCAATTTCCTCTACGTGTTCGCCAAGCAGGACGAGGCCACCTTCACCGACGGCGTCCTCGACGCCCCGATCAAGACCGCGTATTGGGACGGCAAGCTCGTCGCGGCCCCGTTCTGGGCAAACACGCAACTGCTCTGGTTCCGGAAGGCGGCTGTGGCCGCGGCTGGCGTCAACCCAGCCTCACCGGACTTCACGTGGGACCAGATGATCAAGGCGGCGGTCGGCCAGAAGAAGGTGGTGGGTGTCCAGGCCAACCGGTACGAGGGCTACATGGTCTGGATCAACGCCCTGGTCACCTCGGCCGGAGGAGAGATCATCTCCCACGTGGAGGCCGGCAAGGACGCGACCCCGGAGATCGACTCCCCCGCTGGCGACGCGGCCGCCGAGATAGTCGGGGGGCTGGCCCGGTCAGCCGCAGCGCCGCCCGCGATGTCCACCGCGGGTGAGGAGGAAGCCCGCTCGACATTCCAGGGCGACCGCGGCATGTTCATGGTCAACTGGCCGTACGTGTACGGTGCCGCAAAGGCCGACGTGGAGAGCGGAGCCACCGACCAGGCCGTCGTCGACGACATCGGCTGGGCTCGCTACCCGGAGGCCATCGCAGGGGAGGCGAGCAAGCCACCATTGGGTGGCATCAACCTCGCCATCGGCGCGTTCACCAAGCATCCCGATCAGGCGCTCGCCCTGGTCAAATGCCTGACCTCACTCCAGAGCAACATCGACTACATGCTCGACTCAGGAAACCCGGCCGCGAAGGCTGCGGCGTACGACGATCCCAAGGTCCGCGAGGCGTTTCCCATGGCAGCGCTGATCCGTAGCTCGATCAACGAGGCAGGGCCGCGGCCCATCACGCCGTACTACAACGACGTGTCGACATCGGTACAGATCAACTGGCATCCGTCCTCCGGCGTCCACGCGCCGGAGACACCGAAGAAGACCGCGACCTTCATGACTGAGGTTCTGCACGGCGAACGGCTCTTGTGAGCTGACTCCAGTAACCGGCGGCAGGGAGGACCGATGGCTGTCAATGAGCAGCTGAACACCGTCGCGAGCCCGGCCACGCCCGCACCAGCTTCACCGGCTCCGGTGCCGATCTCTGAACGCACCCGGCACGAACGGCGCCTCGGACTTGCCCTGTCCGCACCCGCCTTCTTGGTCATGGTGCTCGTGACCGCCTACCCGTTGATATACGCGGTCGTCCTGTCGTTGTACAACTACCGACTGACCGACCCCGCGGGAAAAGACTTTGTCGGATTGTCGAACTACTCGACCGTACTAACCGACCCGGTTTGGTGGACCGACTTCGGCACGACGTTCATCATCACCGCCGTCAGCGTGGGCGTCGAACTCGTTCTGGGCTTCGCGTTCGCGTTCGTGATGTACCGGATCCTGCAGGGCCGCTCGCTGGTCCGCACCGGAATCCTCGTCCCGTACGGCATCATCACCGTGGTTTCGGCGTACATCTTTAGGTATGCGTTCCAGCTCGACTCGGGCTTTGTCAACCAGTGGTTCGGACTCGGCGACTTCAACTGGTTCGGCGAACGCTGGTCCTCGCTGTTCGTCATCATCCTCTCCGAGATCTGGAAGACGACACCATTCATCTCGTTGCTCCTGCTCGCCGGATTGGTGCAGGTCCCGTGGGACCTGCAGGAGGCGGCATCCGTCGACGGCGCCTCCGCCTGGCAGCGGCTCGCCCGGGTGACGCTGCCAAACATGAAGGCGGCAATCATGGTCGCCCTGCTGTTCCGGACTCTCGACGCCTGGCGCATCTTCGACAATCCGTTCATCATGACCGCCGGCGCGAACAAGACCGAGACGCTGTCGTTCCTGGCCTATCGGCAGAATGTCACCCTGCTGAACCTCGGCGTCGGCTCGTCCATCTCGGTCCTGCTCTTCCTCACCGTGGTGATCATCGCGTTCGTGTTCGTCAAGGGGTTCAGGACCGACCTCTCGCAGGTTAGGGGGGACAAGTGATGACCGGGAGCAGGACCAGCCACTGGTGGACCGCTTGGGGACTGCTCATCCTTGTCTGGGCGCTGTTCCCGCTGCTGTGGATGGTGTCGCTGTCGTTCAAGGACCCCAACACGTTCCGGAGCTCCACGCCGACGTTCTTCCCCAAGAAGTGGGTGTGGACGAACTACGACACAGTCTTCAGCGACTCGCTGTTCACCAGCGCCCTACGCAACTCCGTCGGCATCGCGCTCATCGCCACCCTGCTGTCGGTCATCGTCGCCATGTTCGCCGCCTATGCGATTGCGCGCCTGGACTTCCCCGGTAAGAGGCTCCTGCTGTCGATGGCCTTGGCGATCGCCATGTTCCCGCAGGCTGCGCTCGTCGGCCCGCTGTTCAACATGTGGCGCAACCTCGGCATCTACGACACCTGGATCGGCCTCATCATCCCGTATCTCACCTTCGCGCTCCCGCTGTCCATCTGGACGATGTCGGCGTTCTTCCGCCAGATCCCCTGGGAGATGGAACAGGCCGCCCAAGTTGACGGGGCCACGGCGTGGCAGGCGTTCCGGAAGGTCATCGTTCCGCTAGCCGCACCAGGCGTGTTCACGACCGCGATTCTCACGTTCTTCTTCTGCTGGAACGAGTTTCTGCTCGCAATCTCGCTCACATCGACCGATCGGGCCCGCACCGTACCCGCAGCCCTGTCGTTCTTCACCGGCGCCTCGCAGTTCCAGTCGCCGGTGACCGCAATCATGGCGGCCTCGGTGGTCGTCACCATCCCCGTCGTCATCCTGGTGCTGGTGTTCCAGCGCCGCATCGTAGCCGGTCTGACCGCAGGCGCCGTGAAGGGCTGACCGCCCGGAGGCCTGCCCAGGAAGGAGAGGTTCGGCTGTGGCAGCCATCAGCATGCAGAACATCGTCAAGCAGTACAGCGACGGATTCCTGGCCGTCAACGACGTCAGCCTCGAGGTCGGCGACGGGGAGTTCGTCATCCTCGTCGGACCATCCGGGTGCGGCAAGTCAACCCTTCTGCGGATGATCGTCGGCCTGGAGGACATCACGTCGGGCGACATGCTCATCGACGGCACCCGCATCAACGAAAAGGCGCCACGGGACCGGAACCTGGCGATGGTCTTCCAGAACTACGCGCTCTACCCGCACATGAACGTGTACGAGAACATCGCGTTTCCGTTGCGCCTGAAGCACACCCCGGACAACGAGATCAAAGCCCGAGTGCAGGAGGCCGCTGACGTGCTCGAGCTCACCGAGCACCTGGAACGCAAACCGGCAAACCTGTCCGGTGGACAGCGTCAGCGGGTCGCCATGGGTCGAGCGATCATCCGCAGGGCCGACGCATTCCTGTTCGACGAGCCGCTGTCGAATCTGGACGCAAAGCTGCGTGGGCAGATGCGTGCCGAGATCTCCCGCATACAGCGTCGGCTGGGCACCACCACGGTGTACGTCACGCACGACCAGACGGAAGCCATGACGCTTGGGGACCGCATCGCGGTGCTGCGCAAGGGCCTGCTGCAGCAGGTGGGTACGCCGCACGACCTCTACGACACTCCCGCAAACCTGTTCGTCGCCGGGTTCATCGGGTCGCCGCCGATGAACTTCATTCCCGGCCGAGTGCGTGACGGCGCCATCGAGACGCCTTTCGGTGACATCTTCGTGACCACCGACCGACTGAGAGGCGCGGCCGGTCGCGAGCTGGTCATTGTCGGCCTCCGCCCCCAGCACTTCGAGGACGCCTCGATCCTCGACGCAGCTACCCGTGCCCGCGGACAGACCTTCACCGCACATGTCGACGTGACCGAATGGCTCGGGAACGAGTTGTACGCCTACGTGCCCTACGACGCACCGCACGATGTCACGAAGCAGCTGAAGGAGCTGCAGCGCGAGTTGGACAGCGAACAGATGCGCACCCAGCTGATCGTCGTGCTGAGCGCCGAGAGCAGGATCACCGACGGCACCGTCACCGACCTATGGTTCAGCAGCGAGCAGGTGCACATCTTCGACCCCGCCACCGGGGAGAACCTGACCCAGTACGCCGCACGACCCGAGCCCGTCGGGCCAAGCTCGACGTCGAGCGACCAGCTCGTCAGCTCCGAAGGGCACGCGCCAGCCGAGCAAGCGGAGACCTGAACTGGAGAGCACATCCACGTCAAGGGCCGCAGCCCTTGACCCGAGCAGTCGATGCCCACGTCCGGACGGACCAGACGGCCGCGGGCCAATCGATATTCGCAGACCCTCAGCGGTCGCGGCCAGCACGGTTCGGTTGTCCCGCCGGTCTCCCTGAGACCTGTGACGAGCTGGGTTAAGCTCCCCCGGATAGGGCGGCCGGCACCGGTCACTTGCTGTTTACGCTGCGGTGGCCATCGCGTTCGCCCGTGCCGGGGGTGGCGAGGGGGCAGGGGGCTGGCTCAGCATGTACGTCTCGGTCCGGGACTGGCGGACGGCACGCGCCGATCCGGCCGCGGCGGGCCGGCGAGCGATCTCCAGCACCATCATCCTGCTCGGCCTCACCAGCCTGTTCACTGATATTTCGTCTGAGATGGTCGCTGCGGTCCTGCCGCTGTTTGCGACGGCGCAGCTCGCCCTCAGCCCGCTTGCCTACGGCTTGGTGGACGGGCTCTACCAGGGCGTGTCGACGTTCGTTCGGGTCGGCGGCGGGATGGCCGCGGACGGGACCGGACGACCGAAGGCGGTCGCGGTGGCCGGCTACGGTCTCTCGGCCGGGTGCAAGCTTGCGCTGCTCCCGGTCACCAGCGGCGCCGCGCTGGGCCTGGTGGTCGCTGTGGACCGGACCGGGAAGGGCATTCGTACCGCACCACGCGACGCGCTGATCGCGGCGAGTGCCGACCCGGGCGGGCTGGGCCGAGCGTTTGGGGTTCATCGAGCGCTGGACACGACGGGTGCGCTGGCCGGGCCGCTCATTGCGTTCGTGGTGCTGGCCTCGATACCGAACGGTTTCGATCACATCTTCGTGCTCAGCTTCGCCGCTGCCGTCATCGGCCTGGCGATCCTGGT